>NZ_JBSHHD010000010.1:0-107891 GCF_053618155.1 Agromyces sp. NPDC055658
CGTTCGCGTCGCACGGGCCGCGGCTCGCATGCGTCCGCACCGCGTGCCGGGTGTAGCGTCGAAGGCGATGACCGACTCCGCCGCCCCGTTCTCGTGGCGCGGCATCGTCCTCCCGGCCTACCTGCCGACGCTGCTGTTCTCGCTCGGCGAGGGGGCGATCATCCCCGTCATCCCGGTCGTCGCGACCGAGCGCGGCGCCTCGCTCGCGCTCGCGGGGCTCATCGCCGCGATGCTCATGGTCGGCGAGCTCGTCGGCGACCTGCCCGCGGGGTGGGTCGTCGCCCGCATCGGCGAGCGCAACGCCATGATCGGGGCGGCGCTGCTCGCGGTGACCGGCGTGCTCATCGCGCTCGCGTCGCCGACGACGGTCGCGCTCGGTGTCGGGGTGTTCCTGCTCGGGCTCGCGACGGCGGTGTTCGGGCTCGCCCGCCACGCATTCCTCACGAGCTACGTGCCCGAGCGGGTGCGCGCCCGCGCGCTGTCGACGCTCGCGGGCGTGTTCCGCGCCGGCTGGGCGGTCGGCCCGTTCGTCGCGGCGGCGATCATCGCGTTCGCGGGCTCCTCGGAGCCGGTGTTCTGGGTGCTCGTCGCGAGCTGCTTCGCGGTCGTCGTGGTGCTCGTGCTGCTGCCCGACCCCGAGCAGGCGTTCGGGGCCGCACGGCGCGCGCGTGAGGCATCCGCGGTCGAAGTGCGTCGCGGCACCGCCGGCGAGGCCGACGCGGCGGCCGCATCGCACGGCGTGTTCCGCGCGATCGTGGTGCACCGCGAGGTGCTCGCACGCATCGGCACGGGCATCGGCATCCTCGCGGCGCTGCGCGCGAGTCGCACGATGATCCTGCCGCTGTGGGCGGTGTCGATCGGCATGCCGCCCGAGCAGGCGGCGCTCGTGATCGGCATCTCGGCGACGATCGACTTCGCGCTGTTCTACGTGAGCGGGCAGGTCATGGACCGGTTCGGCCGCATGTGGAGCGCCATCCCCGGGCTGCTCGGGCTCGCGGTCGGGCACCTCGTGCTCGCGTTCACCCACGACGTGCCCGCTGCGGCCGCGTGGTTCACGGCGGTCGCGCTGCTCTTCGGCGTCGCGAACGGGCTGTCGAGCGGGGTGATCCTGACCCTCGGCGCCGACCTGGCACCGAAGGCGAACCCGGCCCCGTTCCTCGCCGCGTACCGCACGATCGGCGACACCGGCCAGGCGGTCGCGCCGCTCGTCGTCGCGGGCGTGACGTCGCTCGTGTCGATCATGGCCGCGAGCGCGACGATGGGCATCGTCGGCCTCGTCGGGGCGGGCGTGCTCTGGCGCTACATCCCGAGGTACGTGCCGCGCCGCCTGCGCTGACCGGCGCCGTCAGCGGCCGTTGACCTTCTCGAGCTGCATGACGAGGATGACGCGGTCGGCGTGGTCGGCGGGCACCGCGGTGTCGGGGTCGCCGTACCGCTGCCCGAGGTGCACGTAGAACGCCCCCTCGGGGTCGGGGACGACTTCGGCGAGCCGGCCGCGCACCTCGACGTACTTGTGCGCGTTCTCGGGGTCGGTCATCGCGAGCGTCATCGCCGGGTTCTTCTGCAGGTTGCGGAACTTCGCACGCTTCGTCGTGTGCGTGAAACGGATGGTCTGGGTGTCGGCATCGAACTCGAACCACATCGGGTTGACCTGCACCTCGCCGTTCGGGCGCGTGGTGCCGAGGAAGGCGAACACGGGCGCGTTGAGGATGCGGGCGAAGTGGTCTGAGATCTCGATGGTCATGCTTCAAGTCAATCAGGCGCGGGCGGCCGCATATTCCCGATCAGGCAGCGCGCGGGCCATCGTGCGTCAATGGAAGACCGACCGCGCGGTCGCCGTCACCTCGATGGGCACCGCCACCGGGATGAGGTCTGTCGAGATCGGCGCGTGCCACACGGCGCGCAGGGTCACGGTCGCGGTGCGGCCGTCGGTCGACGTCGCCTCGACGAGTTCGACCGCGTCGAGTTCGTGCACGGCGTCGCCGAGGTAGTCGTTCGCGGCGCGCAGGACGCGGGCGTCGTCGAGTTCGACGGAGAGCGCGCCGTCGTCGACGCGCACCTCGTCGAGGTTCCACATCTCGGCGCCGGCGAGCGCGGCCCCGTCGGCGAGAGTGAAGAGTCGCTTCCGGTCGAGATAGAGCGATGTCGCCGATGCGACCACGAGTACGAGGGCGAGCCCGAGCGCGCAGAAGAAGATCGTGAGCAGCATCGTGGATCCGCGTTCGTCGCCGCCGGCACCGGCATGGCACTCGCGTCTCGGCTCCGCTCCCCGGCGGAACCGTGCGGCCCAGCGCGTCACGGGCGATCACCCGCGAATCGCGACACCGTCTGCGTCGCGCTCGCATCGAGCGGAACGCTGCCGACCCGGTCGAGGTCGAGCACGTCGGGGACGAGGGGCAGGCGCACCGTGGCCCGGACCGACACCCGCACCCGGCTGCCGGGTGCGGCGCAGTCGCCCGCCTGGCAGTCGAGCTCGACGGACGCCTCGCCGGCCTCGATCCCGTAGTCCGCGAGCGCGACCGCCACCGCGCGCTCGACGGCGATCTCGGCGTCGCCCCGACCACCCGCCTCGACGGCGACCCGGGCGGCCTGGCGGGCGGCACCCTCGACCGCGAGCGCACCGCCCTGCACGGCGGCGATCGCGAGCACCAGGTAGACGAGCGGCACGAGCAGCAGCATCCCGACCGTCAGGAACTCGAGCGACGCGGAGCCCCGCTCGCCGTCGTCGCCACTCGGGCCCGCCGGCCACCGCAGGTCAGCCGAGGCGTTCGACCGCCGCATGCCCGGTCACCTCCAGCCCGCGATCGAGGCCGAGCAGTCCGACGACGGGCAGCGTCGCACGAACGGTCACTGCGACGACCGGAACGCCGTCGATCGTCGTGCGCGACGCGCTCACCTCGCCCGCATAGTCGCTCGAGATCGCAGCCGAGATCAGCTCCCGCGTGCGCACGACGCCGTCGGCATCGCTCGACCCGGCGAGCGATGCGTACCGGGCTCCCTCGGCCGCAGCATCGAGCACCGTGTTGCGCACATGGAGCGCGAGCCCGAGCTGCACGACCGCGAGCGCGAGCACCGTCAGCAAGACGCCGACGAGGGTGAACTCCGCGACCGCCGAGCCTCGTTCGTCGGCGAGTCGCGCCCGCACCACCGCGAGCGAGCGCCGGATCAGATGCCGAGCACTCGATCGATCGCCTGGTTGAAGACGTCGCTCAGCGCGGGACCGGCGAGGCCCCAGATGACGATCACGAGCCCGGCGGTCATGAGGGTGATCAACACCCAGCCGGGCACGTCGCCGCGCTCGTCGTGGATTCGGCGCATGATCTGCTGTCGCATGGGAGTTCCTTTCGTCGTCGGGCATCAGAAGCCCGCCTGCAGTACGAGGTAGCCGGGGAAGAGCGCGAAGGCGATCGTGACCGGGAGGATGAGGAAGATCAACGGCACGAGCATCGCGATCTCCTTGCGGCCGGCCGCCTCGATGATCGAGCGCTTCGCGGCCTCGCGGGCGTCGCCGGCTTGGGCGCGCAGCACGGCGGCGAGGGGTGCCCCGCGCTCGAGCGCTCCGAGCACCTGATCCAGCGCGCGAGTGAGCCCGGGATGGTCGACACCGTCGCGCAGCTCGGCGAGCGCCGTCGCGAGCGGTACGCCGGTGCCGACCGTCGCGACGACCCGACCGAACTCGGTCGGCAACTCGCCGGTGCCCGCTGCCGACACCCTGCGCAGCGCGTCGAGCATGCCTTCGCCTGCGGTGAGGCTCAGCGTCAGGAACTCGAGGACGGTCGCGAGCTCGGATGAGATGCGGGCGAGGCGCCGTCTCGCGCTCCGCTGCAGGACCCAGTCACGTCCGATCGCGCCGAGCGCCGCCGCGATGAACGGAGCCGTGATCCGCACGATCGCGGGCAGCGTCGCGAAGCCGGGTGCCGCCACGGCGAGAGCTGCCCCGAACACGAACCCGCCGGCCGCCCACGCGAGCTGCTCGCCGCGGAATCGCTCGACACTCGCCGACGAGCCCGCCTGCCGCAGGCGCCGTGCGATGAGGTCGTTGCCGCCGAGCCACGACGACAGCACTCCGCGCAGCCGCTGAGCGGTCGGCGCGACGAGCGCTGCGAGCACGGGGCCCGGGTCGGCGGGTCGTCGTGCGAGCATCGCCCGTGCCTCCGCAGAGAGGTCGGCGACGTATGGTGCGACGCGTTCCGCGAGGCGCGGACGGCCGATCCGCGGCAGCGTCGACACGAGCATCCAGAGACCGAGGCCGGCGGTGACGCCGAGGACGAGGCTCAGTGCCCCGACGGTCGTCAGTTGAACCATCGTCGCTCCTCGGGAAGCCGGCCGAGCGCGATCATGGCGCGGTACGCAACGAGGGTCACGCCGAGGCCGACGAGGATGAGGACGGCTCCGGCCGGGCTGTCGTAGGCGATGATCGCCTCGTGCCGCGAGGCGAGCACGAGCAGCAGCAGCCAGGGGGCGGCAACGCCGAGCCGAGCCGCGTTGCGGATCCAGGACTGGCGCGAGACGACCTCGGCGCGGAGTGCCGCGTCTTCACGGAGGTACCCGGCGAGCGCGCGCAGGACTGCGGTCACGTCGCTGCCGCCGACCTCCCGCGCCATGCGCAGTGTTTCGAGGATCCGGTCGGAGACGGGATCGGCGAGCTCGGCCTTGAGCCCGTCGAGGCAGGCGGAGAAGTTCGCCGTGCGCCGGTACTCGCGTTCGAACGCGGCGAACGCGGGTCGCGTCGGAGCCGGGCCGAGCTCCGCGAGGGCTCCGAGGCTGTCGGGCAGCGACATGCCCGCCCGAACCGACGCGACCAGGTGGTCGACGACGTCGGGCCAGACCGCGCGATTCGCCGCGCGCCGGCGGGCCGCGCGGCCGCGCACGACGAACGGGACGAGCGCGCCACCGAGGAGCGCACCGATCGCGGTCAGGAACGGTATGCCGAAGATCGCCTGCGCGAGGGCGGCGCCGACGAGGGCGAGCGCGAGGCCGACGGCCACGATGACGGGCAGCGGCACGCCGCCGAGCCCCGCCAGGGCGAGTTCGCCGCGAAGGCGGTCGAGCGAGTCCGTCGCCCTCGCGGAAGCACCCGCGACGCGCGGCCAGAGCAATGGTGCGGCGATGAGCAGGATGCCGAGGCCGAGCACCGCGCCGAGCACGAGACTCATTCGACCACGCCCAGGACGTGGTCGGGGTCGAAGCCGCGGGCCTCGAACTTCTCGAGGCGGGCCGGGCGCGCCCCGGTCGCCCTCAGCACGCCGTCGCTCGTCGCGAAGATCGCCTCCGCGTCGACACTCGCCCCGCTGGCTGCACCGGTGGGCGCGAGGATCTCGGCGACGCGGCGGTGTCCGTCCCGGTCGATCGCGAGGTGGACGACGAGGTCGATGCAGCTCGCCACCGTCGGAACGACGAAGGCGGAGTCGATGTTCCGTCCGGCGAGCAGCGGCAGCGTGCACAGCTTCGCGAGTGCGTCGCGAGCCGAGTTCGCGTGGATGGTGCACATGCCGGGAAGACCCGAGTTCAGCGCGATGAGCAGGTCGAGGCTCTCGGCCTCTCGCACCTCGCCCACGATGAGCCGGTCGGGGCGCATGCGCAATGCTTCCTTGATGAGCCGTCGCAGGGTGATCTCGCCGGTTCCCTCGAGGCTCGGCTGCCGGCACTGGAGGGCGACGAGGTCGCGCACGTCGAGGTCGAGCTCGAAGGTCTCCTCCACGGTGACGACCCGGTCGCCCGTCCGCGCGCCCGACATGAGGGCGTTGAGCATGGTGGTCTTGCCGGTGTGCGTCGCCCCGGAGACGAGGATGTTCGCTCCGGCGAGCACCGACATGCGCAGGTACTCGGAGGCCTGGACCGTCAGCGATCCGAGCTCGACGAGCGCCGCGAGCGACCTGATGCGCCGCTGGAACTTTCGGACGTTGACCGCCCAGTGCTCCCTCGCGACGTCGGGAATCGCCACGTGCAACCGCGATCCGTCGGGCAGCGAGGCATCGACGAACGGCGAGCTGAGGTCGACGCGCCGTCCGGTGTGCGCGAGCATGCGCTCGACGAGTTCGCGCACCTCGCGGTCGCTCAGCACGAGGTTCGTCAGTTCGGAGACGCCTCCGCGCGCCACGAACACGCGGGCCGGACCGTTGATCCAGATCTCTTCGACGGTGTCATCGTCGAAGAAGGGCTGCAGGGCGCCGTACCCGGTGAGCGCGGCGACGACGTCTCGCGCGGTGCCCGCCTCGTCGACGAGCCCCGAATGGGCGCCCGCGAGCGCCCGCTCGCTGTACCGTCTCACCTCGTCGTGCGCATACCGGGCGGCGACGTCGTCGTCGCCCGCGAGATCGACCCCCTCGCGCAGCACCCGCGTGCGCACGCGCTCGGCGATGGTGCGGACGGCGTCGGACATGGCATCCATCATGCGGTGGGGCCCGACGACTGCGTCGAAGTTATCCACAACGCCAGCCGCGAGCCATCCACGTCGTCGGCGCACCACCCTGCGACATCCATTTCTTGTTCACATTTATTACTTGATCTGTTACAGTACTTCACATGATCCAAGATTCAGCGGCATCCGGCGACGCCTTCGCGGCCGACCTGCTGCGCGGGCACACCGACACGATCGTGCTCGGCGTGCTGCGCGAGCACGACAGCTACGGCTTCGAGATCTACAAGCACATCCGCGATGCCACGGGCGGAGGCTACGAGATCAAGGAGGCGACCCTCTACGCCAGCTACCGCCGGCTCGTACGCGACGGTCTCGCCGAGGCGTACTGGGGCGACGAGTCGCAGGGCGGCCGCCGCAAGTACTACCGCATCACCGACGCGGGCCGCGCCGCCTTCCGCCAGAACGTGGCGAGCTGGGTGGCCACCCGCACCGTCATCGACTCCCTGCTCGGCAGCCAGACGGCGCCGGCGAACACGAAAGGCTCCCTGCGATGAGCGACAACCGCAGCCCCCGCACCTCGACCGAGGTGCACCGCCTCCTCGACGAGGCCTTCGCGGGCATCGACCCCACCCCCGAGGCGCAAGACCTGAAGGAGGAGATCCGCGACAACCTGCTCTCGCGGGTCGCCGAGCTCGAGGTCGCCGGCGCCTCCCCCGCCGAGGCCGCCCGCCGCGCCGTCGACGAGCTCGGCGACGTGCGCGAGCTCGTCGCGGCGGCGACCGGCGACGCGGATGCCTCGGCACCCGCCGCACGCGCCGCTCGCCCCGCGGCATCCGCGGCCCAGACGGCCCTGCGCCACCGGGTGCGCCCGAAGCCCGCGTTCGTCGTGCGCACCGTCGTGCTCTCGATCGTCGCGGCGGCGGCGCTCGTGACCCTCGTGCTCGGCCTCACCCCGCTCATGCCGCTCGCCGCCGGGCCGCTCATCGCGATCGCCGCCGCGCTCGGGCTCGCGATCGGCGTCATCACGGCCGACGCGCTCCGCCAGGAGACCACGACGAACTACCCGCTGCCGACCGGCCGCGCCGTCGCCTTCGGTGCGGCGACCGGCACGCTCGTCGCCTCGCTGGGCTTCGCCGCCGTCGTCGTCTGGCGGCTCGAGCTCGTCTGGCTCGTGCTCGCCGCGGTGCTCGCCGTCGCCGCGATCGCCGTGCTGAGCGCGCTCGGTGCCACCCAGACGAACCGGCACAAGCCGTGGGTGGTCGCGATGCACCGCGACGCCGTCGAGGTCGGCAACCGCTTCGAGCAGGACCCGGCCGCGGCCGCCCGCTTCGGCATCTACAGCGCCGTCATCTGGCTCACGGCGTTCGCGCTCGTGCCCGTGCTCGGCTTCACGGTCGGCTGGTGGTGGGCGCCGCTGCCGGTGGTCGCCGCGTTCATCGTCATGATGCTCGTGCTCGCGCGCATGCTGTTCGGCCACGACGCTCGCTCATCGCACTGATCGCGCTGTCGGCCCCGTCGCGCCCACCGCGCCGGGCAGGCCGAGCGGGCGCCGCGACCCCCGTCGAGGCCGCTGCGACGGCCGACGGCGAAAGCGCACCCGCATAGACTGAACGGGCACTCGCGGGAGTGGTGAAATCGGCAGACACGCAGGATTTAGGTTCCTGTGCCTTCGGGCGTGTGGGTTCAAGTCCCACCTTCCGCACGCGACGCGACGCGACGCAGCCCGACGGCGCTGCGTTCGACCGTTTCCGTCCGACCCGACTCGCCATGCATCAGGCCACGGGCCCCGTCAACCCCTCGCGGAGGAATCGGTTCCCGTGTTCTGCTGAGAGAGTCGCAGGGACGACGCCCCGGTGGTTCGGTCATCGGGATCAGGGGAAATACGGCCCGGGCTCGTGTGATCGACGCGAGCCCGGGCCGACTCCGTGTCAGCGGTCGATGACGGGCGGACCCGCCGCGAGCCGCGCTCTCGAGTACTGCTCGATGCGCTCGGCGGGCACCGACCAGTCGGTGTCGAGCCACCACGTCGCCCCCGCCTCGGCCCAACTGCGGACGACCGCGGCGTCGGAGGCCGGGTCGAGCCCCGCCGTCGTGCCCTCCTGCACCCAGTCGAACGGCTCGTCGGCGAGGCCGAGGCGCTCGCGCTCGGCGCGCAGCCACGCCATCGCCTCGGCGCCGATCTCGGGCGTGAACAGCTCGCGCTGGGCGTCGGGCCCCGCGGCGCCCTCGCCGGGCGGCGCGTAGTTGGGCAACCACCCGTCGAGGCGGGCGACGCGTCGCATGGATTTCGGGCGCGGCCACAGGCCGACCGCCCAGATCGGGATGCGCGGTTGCTGCACGGGCGGCAGCGGCAGCATGCGGTCGGTGCGCCGCACCGTGTAGTGCGCCCCCTCGTGCTCGAAGGGCTCGCCCCGCCAGAGCTTCGGCAGGAGGTCGAGCGACTCGTCGAAGACGTCGGCCCGCTCGCGCCGGCCCGGGTCGTGCTCGAAGATCCAGAAGCGGTCTTCGGCGTCTTCGGCGACGCCGAGCCCGGCCGACAGGATGACGCGCCCGCCCGAGAGCCGGTCGACCGTCATCGTCTGGCCCGCGAGCTCCCACACCCGGCGGCGGGGCACGGGCGTGAGCATCGTGCCCAGTCGCACGTTCGTCGTGCGCATCGCCGCCGCCGCGAGCACCGACCACGGGTCGGTCGCCCAGATGCCCTCCCACACGAAGAAGCCGTGCCAGCCGTACTGTTCTGCGAGCCCGGCCAGCTCGACCGCGAGTTCTGGGTCACTGCCGGGATAGATGAATCCGTAGCGCATGTCGGCGACCCTACGCGCGACGACCGACACGCTGCGACCTCGCCGACGGCGGCGGCGCGCGGACGAGCGCGGCCGGTGCCGCGCATCTCACCCCGCGGGGTGAGCCCCGGGTCATCCTGCAGTCGGATGCCGCGTCCAGGGGCCGCTCGGTAGACTCACGTCATACCCACGCCGCCCGCCGACCCGGTACCGCCGGGTCCGACGACTGGAGCCCATCCGCATGGTCCACACCGCCCTCATCCCGTGGCTCGACCCCGAGACGATCATCGGCGGCGCCGGGCCGTGGGCGCTGCTCGTCGTGTGCGGCATCATCTTCGCCGAGACGGGCCTGCTCGTCGGGTTCCTGCTGCCCGGCGACACTCTCCTCGTGATCTCGGGGCTGCTCTCGCACCCGCTGCCCGGTTCGCCCGAGGGCGTCTTCGGCATCAGCGTCTGGTGGGTGTCGCTGCTCATCGGACTCGCCGCGTTCATCGGCGGCGAGGTCGGCTACCTCATCGGCCACAAGGCCGGCCCGGCGATCTTCGAACGAAAGGAATCGGGCCTGTTCAGCGTCAAGAACGTCGAACGCACGAACGCCTTCTTCGACCGGTTCGGCGCCCTCGCGGTCATCCTCGCGCGCTTCGTGCCGATCGTGCGCACCTTCACCCCCGTCGCCGCAGGCGTCGGCCACATGCACAAGGGCAAGTACACGCTCTACAACCTCGTCGGCGCCGTGCTCTGGGGCTTCGGACTCACGATGTTCGGGTACGCGATCGGCTTCATCCCCCCGATCGCCGACTTCGTCAAGGAGTACATCGACCTCATCCTGCTCGCCGCGGTCGGCGGCACGGCCATCGTGACGCTCTGGCACTACCTGCGCGAGCGGTCGAAGGCGAAGAAGGCCGCCGCCGCCGGCGAAGACGTCGTCACCGACGAGACCGAGGCCGCCGAGCTCGTGCTCGACGCCGACGTCTTCGAGCGGGGCCCGAAGCACGACGAGCACTGACGGGGATGCCTCGGCCGAGGCATCCGCTCGCCTGAACCGCGCCTCGCGGCTTCAGCCCGCGTACCACCCGCTCGGCGCGACCTCGGTGCCCATCCGCGGCACGTACTGGTCGAAGTAGACGCGCGAGATGAGCTCGCGACGGCTGCGCACCCCAGCCTTCTCGAACACCGACTTCAGGTGGTCCTGCACGGTGTAGGCCGAGACGTGCATGGTCGCCGCGATCTCCTTCGTCTCGACGCCCTGCAGCACGAGCCTCGTGACGTCGCGCTCGCGGGGCGTCAGCCCGAACGCGGCGACCACGAGTGCGACGATCTCGGGCGGGCGCGCCTCCTCGATCGTGATGACGACGTCGCCCGCTGCGCCGTCGGGACCGGCCAGCGGCGAGGCGTGCAGTACGAGCCAGGTGCCCGCGGCGGTGCGCACGCGCGCCCGTGGGATCGGCGAGCCGGGCACGGCGAGCATGCGCCGGGCCGCGCCGACGAGCGAGGTCACGAGGCTCAGCGGGTCGCCGCTGTGCTGGGTGGTCGCGAGCTGGGCGAGCCGCTCCTCGGCACCCAGGCTGATCTGCGAGACCTCGTCGTCGGTTCCCACGATGACGACCGCCGGCCCGCAGACGTCCGACTCGGCGACCGGTGACGCCGAGAGCCGGGTCAGCATTCCGGCGCGGACGCCCCGGGCGAACGACTCCGACAGGGTGCCGAGGAAGTCGACCTCATCGCGCGAGAACTTCGCGTCGTCCGTTCCCCGGAACATCGCGAGGCACCCCCACACGCCCGCACCGTCGCGGAACACGAGGCGGGCCTCGTCGCCGAAGCCGTAGACCGGGCGCATGAGGCGGTTCGTGCGCTCCGACCGGTCGGCGTCGACGTCGTCCGAGGCGTGCATGCCGATCGCGCGCGCCTCCGACCTGGCGAGCGCGCGGAACGAGCTCGGCTCCTCGGCCCCGTACTCGAGGAGGCCGAACAGCATGTCGTGCTCGTTGTTCGCGACGAGCGAGCCGTACTTGCGGGCGCTCGTCAGCATCATGGTCGACGGGTCGTGCGTGCCGACGCACGCGCCCACCCACGGCGTCGCCCGGCCGACGGTCTCGGTCGCCTCGGCGATGAAGTCGTCGAGGTCGAGGCCAGCGCGCGAGAGCACGTCGAGATCGCCGCGAGCGCGTTCGGCGCGCAACCGGTTGTGCATGCGATCAGTATGCGCCCGCCGGCCCCCGCCGCGATATCCCAGAACACTGGGATCCGGAAATCCCCCCACAACTGGGATGGCTCGGGGCCGGCGCCGTTCGCAGGCTTGGATCCGTGACCACCACGATCCACTCCGAGCCCGTCGACGAGCGCGGCGATCTCGTGCACGCCGACGACGCGACCGCGCAGCTGTGCCTCGCGTTCGTGCGCCTCGAGCACGACATCGTCGACCGCGGGCTGCCGCTGACCGCGCTGCGCCGGCTTCGCGTGCACAACGCGTCGGCCGAACCCGCCGACGAGCTCGTGGGCATCCTCGCCGAGCGACTCGGCGACGCGACCCGCGACGTCCGCGTCGAGGTCGTCGCCGACGAACGCGAGCGGCCCGCGGGCATGCTCGTGCGACTCGAGGCGACGGTGGCCGCACCCGCTCCGACCCATTACGAAGGAATCAGCATGAACCCGATCCTGACCGGCCTCGCCGCGCTGCGCGAGCTCGAGGTCGTCCTCCTGCCGGGCGACACCGGCTACGACGATGCCTGCCGCCCGTGGAACCTGGCCGTCTCGCAGCGGCCGGCCGCCGTCGCCGTGCCCCGCACCGTCGCCGAGGTCGTCGCCGCCGTCACGGCGGCCGGCGCCGACGGACTGCGGATCGCGCCGCAGAGCACTGGCCACGCGGCATCCGCCATCGCCGGCGACCACCTCGAGGAGGCGCTGCTCCTCCGCCTGCACGCCCTCACGGGTGTCGAGGTCGACCCGGCCCTGCGTACCGCGCGCGTCGCCGGCGGCACGCTCTGGCAGGACGTCGTCGCCGCGGCGGCCCCGCACGGCCTGACCGCGCTGCACGGCAGCGCGGGCGACGTCGCGGTCGCGGGCTACCTGCTCGGCGGCGGACTCTCGTTCTACGGGCGCGCGCACGGGCTGGCCGCTTCATCGGTGCGGGCGATCGAGCTCGTCACGGCCGACGGCGAGCTCATCCGTGCGAGCGCTGAACAGCACGCCGCCCTGTTCTGGGCGCTCCGGGGCGGCGGTGGCGGCTTCGGCGTCGTCGTCGCCGTCGAGATCGACCTGCTGCCCATCGCCGACGTGGTCGCGGGAATGCTCCTGTGGGACCTCGCGGCGGCGCCGCAGGTCGCCCGCGCGTGGGCGGAGTGGACGAGCACGGTGCCCGAGTCGGTAACGACCTCGCTGCGCCTCATGCGCTTCCCGCCGCTGCCCGAGCTGCCGCCCTTCCTCAGCGGCCGCGAGCTCGTCGTCATCGACGGCGCGCTGCTCGAGGACGACGAGCGGGCGGCCGAGCTGCTCGCCCCCCTCCGCGACCTCGCACCCGAGCTCGACACCTTCGGGCGGATGCCGTCGTCGGGGCTGCTCGCGGTCCACATGGACCCGCCCGCGCCGACCCCCGGCGTCTCCGACCACGCGATGCTCGCCGGCCTTCCGGAGGCGGCGATCGACGCGCTGCTCGCCGCGGCGGGGCCCGGCGTCGAGACGCCGCTCATGATCGCGGAGCTCCGTCACCTCGGCGGGGCGCTCGCCCGCCCGCACGACGGCGCGCTCGCCCGCCTCGACGGCGCCTACGCGCTCTTCGCCGTCTCGCCCGCGCCGACCCCCGAGCTCGCCGAGCTCGGCGAGCAGGTCACCGCCGCGGTCGCCGGCGCGCTGCAGCCCTGGTCGACGGGCGGCACCTTCCCGAACTTCGCCGAACGCCCGGAGGCGAGCTCGGCGTTCTCCGAGGCGGCCGACCGCGAGCGGCTCGTGCGCGTGCGCGACCTCTACGACCCGCGACGCGTCTGGATCGCATCGCACGCGGTCGAGCGCGACTGAGCGTCGCGCGGCGGCATCGGACCCCCGAACTCGGCCACCCGCACCGAGCCGCACCCGCACGCAACCGCACGCCGAACCCGCACCCGAACCCGAACCCGAACCCGAACCCGAACCCGAACGAAGGAGACCACCACCATGCGCACCATCCACCGCACCATCGCCGCGACGCTCGTCACCGCCGCGGCCGTCACCCTGTCGGCGCTGCCGGCGCAGGCCCACGGCGGCGAACACCCGCTCGACGCCGGCCCCACGACGCCCGAGATGCGGCGCGTCGTCGCCGACGTGCGTGCCGCGACCGCCCGATTCCACGACGTCGACGCCGCGATCGCGGCCGGCTACGTGCCCGCCGGCGAATGCGCCGCGAGCCCCGACGGAGCGATGGGCTTCCACTACGTGAACCCGGCGCTCGTGCGCCCCGGCGCACCGGTCGACCCCGCCGCGCCGCCGATGCTCACCTACGGGCCGTCGCCGTCGGGCGAGCTCCGGCTCTGGAGCGCCGAGTTCTTCGAGCCCGACGTCGGCCAGCCCGTGCCGATGCTCGGCACGCGGCCGTTCGACGGCCCGATGCCCGGGCACGAGCCAGGCATGCCGACGCACTACGACCTGCACGTGTGGGTCGGAGCGCACAACCCGGCGGGCGTCTTCACGCCGTTCAACCCCGCGGTGAGCTGCTGATCGCCCTCGGCAGACGGCGCCGAGGCCCGCTTCGCATCCGCGCGGTGGGCCTCGGCCGCTTCGCGCGCGCCGGTCAGCAGTGCGAGCCCTGCTCCTGCTCCGCCCGGCCGGCGGGCTCGAGCTGGAAGGTCGAGTGCGCGACGTCGAAGTGCTCGCTGAGGCATCCCCCGAGCTCGTCGAGCAGCGCACCCGCGCGCCCCGCCTCGAAGACCTCGGGCTCGACCTCGACGTGCGCCGTGAACACCGGCTGGCCCGAGGTGATCTGCCAGACGTGGATGTCGTGCACCGCCACCACTCCGGCGGTGCCGAGCAGGTGGTCGCGGATCTCGGCGACGTCGGTGTCGGCGGGCGCGCTCTCGCTGAGCACTCGCACGACGTCGCGCAGCAGCGACAGCGCGCGCGGCACGATCAGCACCGCGATGCCGAGCGAGGCGATCGGGTCGGCCGCGTTCCAGCCGGTCAAGAGGATGACGATCGCCGCGACGATGACGAGGGCCGAGCCGATCGTGTCGCCGAGCACCTCGAGGTACGCGCCGCGCAGGTTGATCGAGTCCTTCGCTCCGCCGCGCAGCACGAGCATCGCCGCGATGTTCGCGACGAGCCCGAGCACGGCGATGACGAGCATCATGCCGCCCTGCACCTCGTGCGCCTCGCCCTCCGCGCCCGTGACGAGCCGGCCGATCGCGCCGATCGTGACGGTCACTGCGACGACGACGAGGATCACGCCGTTGATGAGCGCACCGAACACCTCGGCGCGACGGAACCCGTAGGTCTGCCGGTCGGTCGCCGGGCGGGCGGCGACGAACGCGGCGACGAGCGCGACGATCAGGCCGATGAGGTCGCTCGTCATGTGCCCGGCGTCGGCGAGCAGTGCGAGGGAGCCGCTCAGCAGGCCGCCGATGACCTGCACGAGCACGAACGCGCCGATGATCGCGATCGCGATCCAGAGTCGGGTGCGGTTCGCCGTCGCAGCGTGGTCGTGCGCGTGATCGTGTGCCATGTCGCTTCCAGCGTAGGTCGGCCGGGGCGCGCTGGGAGCGAATCGCCCCAATCAGGAATGAGTCGCGTTCTCACCGGCATGGCAGCGCACGGGGGGGTCGCGGTCGCTGCGGCTCCCGCCCTAGGCTGCGGTGCATGCCCTCGCGCCGCACGCTCGCCATCGCCCTGACCGTCGGATGCCTCGTCGCCGCGCTCTCCGCATGCGCGGGCGGTCCCGGAGGCGGCGGCGGAGCGACGAGCGGCGCCGACGCGTCGGCGACGGCCGAGCCCGCCGCCGAGCAGCCCACGCCGCCCTCCGAGCAGTGCGGCGACACCGGCGTCGAGTCGAGCGCGATGCTGCTGCCCGTCGGCGAGGCGCTGTTCGACGTCGGCGTCGCAGGCTCCGGCACGACGACCGCGATCTTCGCGCACCAGCGGAATCAAGACGAGTGCGGATTCTGGCCGTACGCGTCGAGCCTGGCCGAGCAGGGCGTGCAGGTGCTGCTCGTCAACAACTGCGGCTACGGCGCGACCGAGTGCCCCTCCGGCGCGAACCACGTCGTCGACGACGGTGCCGACGCCCTGCTCGCGGCCGCCGACTGGGCGCGCGAGCACGGGGCGGAGCGGGTCGTCGTCATCGGTGCCTCGATGGGCGGAACGGCGGCCGTCGTCGCGGGCGGGCGGGACGGCGATGCCGCCGTCCTCGACGGCGTCGCCGACCTGTCGGGACCGATCTCGTTCCGCGGCTACGACTCGATGGACGACGCACCGGCGCTCGCGGCGCCGCTCTTCCTCGCGGTCGCCCCCGACGACTCGACCGTGAGCGTCGACGAGTTGCAGCAGCTCGCCGACGCGAGCGCGAGCGACGACGTGACGATCGTCGGCGACGGGGTCGGCCACGGGTGGGCGATGCTCACCACCGGCACGGCGTTCAACGAGTTCGCCGACCGGTTGACGGCGTTCGTCACCGGGTGACGTCGGGCTTGGGCAGGGGCATCCGCTATTCGGCGGGAGTGACGCCCGCCGCGATGCGCTCGAGCTCGGGGATGAGCGCCTCGAACGCCCGCGCCCGGTGGCTGATCGCGTTCTTCTGCTCGGGCAGCAGCTCGGCGGCCGTCACCTCGTGCCCCTCGGGCTCGAACACGGGGTCGTAGCCGAATCCGTGCGAGCCGCGCGGCTCGTAGGCGAGCGAACCTCGCCAGAGTCCCTCGGCGACGAACTCCTCGTCGGCATCGGCGTCCCGGAGCACGGCCGACGGCACGACGACCGCGATCGTGCAGTGGAAGGCCGCGCCGCGATTCGGCCGGCGCACGTCGCCGAGCTGCGCGAGCAGCAGCCGCACGTTCTCCTCGTCGCCGGCGCGCTCGCCCGCCCAGCGGGCTGAGAAGATGCCGGGGGCGCCGCCCATGACGTCGACCGTGATACCCGAGTCGTCGGCGAGCGCGATGCGCCCGGTGTGCTCCGCCGCGGCGCGAGCCTTGATGAGCGCGTTCTCGGCGAAGCTCGTGCCGTCCTCCACGGGCGACGGGCCGTCGTAGGCGAGCACCGTGAGTCCCGGCATCCGCTCACCCAGGATGCGCTGGAACTCGGCCACCTTGTGCGCGTTGTGGGTGGCGAGCACGACCTCGAGCGCACCCGATGCGGCCGTGGCGTTCGCCCCGGTCACGCGCGCTCCCCCGCCGCCTCGGCGAGCGCGGCGCGCTGCAGCTCGGTGAGCGATGCGGTGCCGGCGAGGGCGAGGTCGAGCAGCGAGTCGAGCTCGCGCCGGTCGAACGGCGCACCCTCGGCGGTGCCCTGCACCTCGACGAAGAGCCCGCGCCCGGTGGCGACGACGTTCATGTCGGTCTCGGCGCGCACGTCCTCGACATAGGCGAGGTCGAGCATGGGGACGCCGTCGATGATGCCGACCGACACGGCCGAGACGGTGTCGATGAGCGGAGTCGCCTTCTGCCCGATGAACTTCTTGTCGCGGGCCCACTCGATGGCGTCGGCGAGCGCGACGTACGCGCCCGTGATCGCGGCGGTGCGCGTGCCGCCGTCGGCCTGCAGCACGTCGCAGTCGATCACGATCGTGTTCTCGCCGAGCGCCTTGGTGTCGATGACGGCGCGGAGGCTGCGACCGATGAGGCGGCTGATCTCGTGGGTGCGCCCGCCGATGCGGCCCTTCACGCTCTCGCGGTCGTTGCGGGTGTTCGTCGAGCGGGGCAGCATCGCGTACTCCGCCGTGACCCAGCCCTTGCCCTTGCCGGTGAGCCAGCGCGGCACGCCGTTCGTGAAGCTCGCGGTGCACAGCACCTTCGTGCCGCCGAACGAGATGAGGGCGCTGCCCTCGGCATGGGCGCTCCAGCCGCGCTCGATGGTCACCTCGCGCAGCTGGTCGGGCGCGCGCCCGTCGGCTCGGACGATCGGGGTGGCGGATGCCTCGGTCATGCGTTGTTCTCCTGTCGAAGCCGTGCGCGGTCGGGAAGGGGGATGACGCCCGTCTGCACGAGCTCGACGCTCGGGATCTCGGGGGCGATCAGTCGGTGTGCGAGGTCGAGGAAGGCGCTCGTCGAACGACCGGTCGCCTCGTAGCGGTAGCTGGGCGGCGTCGGGTCGCGCCGCTCCATGCCCGTCGAGACGAGCACGCGGTAGACGTCGTTCGCGGTCTCGACGTCGCTCGAGACGAGGGTGACGCCCTCGCCCATGACGTACGAGATGGCGCCTTTCAGGAACGGGTAGTGGGTGCAGCCGAGCACGAGCGTGTCGATGTCGGCGCGGCGCAGCGGCGCGAGGTACTCCTCGGCGACGGCGAGCAGTTCGTCGCCCGTCGTGATGCCCGCCTCGACGAACTCGACGAAACGGGGGCACGCCTGCGAGAAGAGCTCGAGGTGGGGTGCCGCGGCGAACGCGTCGTCGTACGCTCGCGACGAGACGGTGCCCTGGGTGCCGATCACGCCCACCCGGCCGGTCTTCGTCGCCGCGACCGCCCGGCGCACGGCGGGCTGGATGACCTCGACCACGGGCACGTCGTAGCGCTCGCGCGCGTCGCGCAGCATCGCCGACGAAGCCGTGTTGCACGCGATCACGAGCATCTTCACGCCCTGCGCGACGAGGTCGTCGAGCACGGCGAGCGCGTAGCCGCGCACGTCGGCGATCTTCTTCGGCCCGTAAGGCGAGTGCTCGAGGTCGCCGATGTACAGGATCGACTCGTTCGGCAGCTGGTCCTTCACCGCGCGGGCGACGGTGAGGCCGCCGACCCCTGAGTCGAAGATCCCGATCGGTGCGTCCGTCACGAGGTTCAAGCTTAGGCGAGCGGGCCGGTCGCGTAGGCCTCGCGGATGGCGCGCGCCAGTCTCGTCGTCGCCGGATGCCGCCACGATCGGTGCCAGGCGAGGTGCACCTCGATCAGCGGCGCATCGGTGAGCTCGGCGAACACGATGCCCGGCCTCGGGTACTGGTGGGTCGTGGCCGCCGCCGTGACGCCGATGACCTCGCCGGCGGCGATGAGGTCGAGCCAGTCCTCGAAGTCGGTCGTGTCGGTGATGCGGGGCGGTTCGAGCCCGGCGTCGGACCACAGCGAGGTCGTGGTCGTGCCCGTGTACCGGTCGACCGCGACGACGAACGGCGTGAGGTCGGCGAGTGCGACCCGCGACCGGTCGGCGAGCTCGTGATCGACCGGCATCGCCACGTAGCGGCGTTCGTGGCCCACGACCTCGTCGACGACGTCGGGCACGCGCACGTCGCCGCGGATCACGGCGAGGTCGACCCGGCCGTCGGCGAGGCCGGCGTCGCGCCGGTTGATGCGGCTGAGCCGCAGCGGCTCGTCGGGGTGCGCGCGGTTCCACGCGCGGAGCACGGCGGTCGTGTGCGCCCCGAGGGCCGCCCACGAGTAGCCGAGTCGCACCTGGGACCGTTCGCCTCGCAGCTCCGCGACCGCACGGTCGAGCTCGGCGTTCAGCCGGCGGGCCGTGCCCGCGAAGGCGGCGCCCGCGGCCGTCGGCTCGACCCGGCGGGTGGTGCGGTGCACGAGCGGGGTGCCGAGCTCGTGCTCGAGCGCCGCGATCGCCCGCGAGACGGCCGCCTGCGAGAGCCCGAGGCGCGCCGCGGCCGCGGTGAACGAGCGCTCCTCGTCGAGTGCCACGAGGACCCGGAGGTGGCGGAGCTCGACATCCATGCGTCTAGCGTATCGATCGTCCGTGATTGCATTTCACTTCGAACGCAATGCGACCTAGCGTCGAATCATGGAATCGACACGAGCGGCGAGCCTCGCCATGGTCGGCAGCGCGACCTCGGTCGCCGTCGGCGCCGCGATCGGCGCGACCGTCTTCCCGATCGTCGGGCCGGCCGGTGTCGTCGCCCTGCGCCAGGCGGTCGCCGCGATCGCGACGCTCGCCGTGGCCCGCCCCCGGCTCCGCGCGATCGGCTGGCGCCGACTGCGCCCCGCCGTGCTGCTCGGCGCGGTGCTCGTCGTCATGAACCTCTCGCTCTACGCCTCGATCAGCCGGGTCGGCCTCGGCCTCGCGGTCACCCTCGAGTTCCTCGGCCCCCTCGCGGTCGCGCTCGTCGGTTCGCGCCGGCGGCTCGACCTCGCCTGCGCACTCGGAGCGGGGCTCGGCGTCGTGCTGCTCACCGGCACGGTCGCCGGCCTCGACCCGCTCGGCATCGCCTTCGGCTTCGTCGCGGCGGGCGCCTGGGCGGCCTACATCGTCATCGGCCAGCGGGCCGCGCTCGCGCTGCCGGGCCTCACCGCGACCGCGGTCGCGAACACCGCCGCCGCAGCGGCCACCTCGCCGCTCCTCGTGCTCGCGCTCATCGGGCTCGACCCGGCGGAGCTTCCGCGCGTGCTCCTCGTCGGGGTCGCGGTCGGCCTGCTCTGCTCGGCGCTCCCCTACGCGATCGACATGTGGGCACTGCGACGCGTCTCGAGAGCCAGGTTCGGCGTGCTGCAGAGCCTGCACCCGGCCGCGGCGACGCTCTTCGGCTTCCTCATCCTCGGGCAGACGCTCACCGGATGGCAGCTCGCGGGCATCGCGCTCGTGATGCTGAGCAACGTCGTCGCGACCGCACGCCCCGCCGACGCATCCGGCCCGCCCGACGCCGCGTCGCCGCGACCGGGGTCGCGTCGGCTCCGGCTAGGCTCGGGGGCGTGACCGGCTCAGCTGCCCTCTTCACCGACCGCTACGAACTGACGATGGTCGATGCCGCCCTGCTCGACGGCACCGCCCACCGCGAGAGCCTCTTCGAGGCGTTCGCGAGACGCCTGCCCGACGGACGCCGCTACGGCGTCGTCGCCGGCACCGGGCGCCTGCTCGAACTCGTCCAGCGGTTCCATTTCGAAGACGCCGAGCTCGAGTGGCTGCGCGAACAGGAGATCGTGCGCCCCGCGACGCTCGACTGGCTCGCCGACTACCGGTTCACGGGCGACATCTGGGGGTATCGCGAGGGCGAGGCGTACTTCCCGGGCTCGCCGCTGCTCACCATCCAGGCGTCGTTCGCCGAGGCCGTCATGCTCGAGACCGTGGTGCTCTCGACGCTCAACTACGACTCCTCCATCGCGAGCGCCGCAGCACGCATGGTGTCGGTCGCACTCGGCCGACCGATCGCCGAGATGGGTTCACGTCGCACGAGCGAACGCTCGGCGATCGCCGCCGCGCGCGCCGCCTACATCGCCGGGTTCGACGCGACCTCGAACCTGGAGGCCGGCCGCACCTGGGGCATCCCGACGATGGGCACCGCGGCGCACGCCTTCACGCTCCTCCACGACAGCGAGGAAGACGCGTTCCGCGCCCAGGTGGCCGCATTCGGCCCGAAGACGACCCTCCTCGTCGACACGTACGACATCACCCGCGGCGTCGAGCTCGCCGTGCAGGTCGCCGGTCCCGAGCTCGGCGCGGTGCGCATCGACTCGGGCGACCTGCCGACGGTCGTCGCCGCGGTGCGCGAGCAGCTCGACGCGCTCGGGGCGGTCGATACGAAGATCACCGTGACGAGCGACCTCGACGAGTTCACGATCGCGGGGCTCTCGGGCGCACCGGTCGACTCGTACGGCGTCGGCACCGCCGTGGTCACCGGCTCGGGCTTTCCCGCCGCAGGCATGGTCTACAAGCTCGTCGCCCGCAAGGACGACGCGGGCGAATGGGTGCCGGTCGCGAAGGCCTCGACCCAGAAGGCGAGCGTCGGCGGACGCAAGAACGCCGCCCGCAGGCTCGACTCGACCCGTACCGCTCGCGAGGAGCTCGTGTTCGTGGGCGACGGGCCCGACGGCGAGGCCGAGTTCGAGGCGGGAGACCGGCTCCGTCCGCTCATGGTCCAGCTGGTCGCGAAGGGCGAGCCCGACCCGGCGCACCTCGGTCCGGCCGGCACGGCCGCTGCGCGGGCGCACCGCGCCGAGGTCATGCAGGAGCTGCCGATCGAGGCGTTCCGCCTCGGCCGCGGCGAGCCGGTGATCCCGACGAGCTACCGCTGAAGAAGGTGCGCGCCTACGAGCGACGCATCTTCTCGTAGATCTCCTTGCAGGTCGGGCACACCGGGAACTTCTCGGGGTCGCGACCCGGCGTCCACTTCTTGCCGCAGAGCGCCTTGACCGGCTTGCCGGTGAGCGCCGACTCGAGGATCTTCTCCTTCTGCACGTAGTGCGAGAAGCGCTCGTGGTCGCCCGGCTCGATGGCCTCGTCCTCGAGGAGCTTCTCGAGTTCGCGGTCGAGGACGTCGGTGCCGCCGCCCGGCTGGCCGGGGTCGGCGATGCTGGCGCGCACGCTGTGGATCATGACGAAGAGTCTACGCGCGGCTCAGGCGCGGATGGCCGCGGCGAGCGTCTCGGGGCCACGGGCGTCGAACACGCGTCCGCCCCACCACACGCCGATCGCGAGTGCGCCGAGCCCGAGGCCGACGCCGGCGGCGAACGCCGCCGCATGCCACGACGGGTCGACGAGCACGCCCATCGCGGCGAAGATCAGGGCCGGAGCCGCGATGAGAACGGAGGCGAGCATCGTGAGCGACTGCACGAGTGCCGTGAGCCCGCCCGTGGCCTGGGGCTGCTGGAACGGGCTGTCGCCCGGCTTAACCGCAGGATAGGGGAACCGCGCGGACGCGACCGAGCCGACTCCGAGCCCGGCGAGCAGCAGCGCGGTGCTCACGCCGAGCAGCGACGGCAGGAGGCGCCAGTCGTCGAGCACGAAGACGGTGACCGCGCTGCCGAGGCCGATCACGAGGACGCCTGCGAGGAGCACCGGCACCAGCCGGCCGAACCGGTCGGAGACCCCGCGCACCCCGGACACGACGTGCAGCCAGATCGCGGTCGAGTCGTACGCGGTGTCGTTGTGCAGGCTCCAGCCGAGGAACAGGCACATGAGCGGCACCGGGATGAGCCCGAGGTACTGGGTCGGCACGCCGGCGACGCCGAGCGGCACCATCACGAGCACGGGCACGATCGGGATCATCACGACCGACACCCAGTAGCGGGCGTCGCGGAACCAGTACGTGAAGCTGCGGGCGGCGACGGCGCCCGTCGCGCCGTGCGGCATCCGATCGAACCAGCCGAGCCCGCGATAGCTCTTCGCCGAGGCCTCGCGGCCGGGCGTGACGAGCATCTTCGCGACGAGCGCCTGCCAGGCGAGCCAGACGGCGCCGAGCGTGGCCGCGGCGATGAGGAGTTCGAGCACGGCCGGACCCCACGCGCCGGCCGAGGCGTCGCCGGGCACCGCGAAGGCGGCGCCGAACGGCGTCCAGCCGAGGAGTCCGCCGAGGGTCGAGAGGATGCTCCGCCCCGAGTTCGCCCAGTCGAGGGTCGCGATCGCGACGATGATGGGCGAGAGCATGACGATGAGCAGCAGGCCGATGACGCCGAGCAGTTCGCGGGCGCGTCGCGTCGACAGCAGGAACGATGCGAGCGCGGTCGTCACCCGGGCCAGGAGCAGGCAGGTCGCGAACGCGAGCGCGGCGGAGATGAGCGCGAGCAGGGTCTCGGCGACACCGCGCGACCAGGTGACGACGGTGCCGAGCAGCACGATGCCGAGCACGAGCGCCGGGATGCCGACGAGCCCGGCGACCGCGAGGCTCAGCGCGAGCGTGCGGTCGGGCAGGCCGAAGAGCGCGAACTTGCGCGGGTCCATCGTGTCGTCGGTGCCGAACACGAGCGGGAACACGATGAACCCGACCATCGTCGCCGACCCGGCGATGACGAGCGCGTTGCGGATCGTCTCGACGTCGCCGACGACGCGCAGCGCGACGAGCGAGAGGAACAGGACGATCGCGAGCCCGAGCCCGTAGACGAGCCCGACGACGATGCCGACGACCTGCCAGGTGCTCCGTTTGAAGATGTTCGCCAGCAGGCGCAGTTTCAGTCCGAGAAACTGTGCAACCATTCCATGCCTTCCGCAGCCTTGCGCCCGCCCGCGAGCTCGACGAATCGGTCTTCGAGCGTCTGGCCGGCGCGCACCTCGTCGAGGGTGCCGGAGGCGAGCACGCGGCCCGAGACGATGATGGCCGCCGAGTCGCACACCCGCTCGATGAGATCCATGCCGTGGCTCGAGAGCACCACCGTGCCGCCGCCCGCGACGTACCGTTCGAGGATCTCGGTGAGGTTCGCGGCCGACACCGGGTCGACCGACTCGAAGGGCTCGTCGAGCACGAGCAGCCGGGGCGAGTGGATCAGCGCGCACGCGAGCGCGATCTTCTTCGTCATGCCGGCCGAGTAGTCGGCGACGAGCCGGTCGACCGCGTCGTCGAGCCCGAATGCGGAGATGAGGTCGGCGCTGCGATCGCGCACCGTGCGGTTGTCGAGCCCGCGGAGCACGCCCGAGTAGTAGAGCAGCTGGCTGCCGGTCAACCGATCGAACAGGCGCAGGCGGTCTGGCAGCACGCCGGTCACGCGCTTCGCGGCGCGCGGGTCGGCCCAGGCGTCGATGCCGTGGATGGCGACCGTGCCGGCGTCGGGCCGCAGCAGGCCCGTGACCATCGAGAGCGTCGTCGTCTTGCCCGCGCCGTTCGGCCCGACGATGCCGAAGAACGACCCCGCGCGCACCGAGAGGCTGATGCCGTCGACCGCCGTGTTCTCGCCGAAGCGCTTCACGAGGCCGGAGATCTCGAGCACGCGCGGCGCATCGACGGGCGGCGCCGGCCGCGCCACCCGGAGGGTGCGCTTCTTGCGCGGCGCCGTCGACTTCTTCGCGGGGATCACGGTCACGGCCTGGGCAGCGATGGTCGGTGCGGATGCCTCGGCGGCGGGTGCGTCGTCGAGCACGCCGTCGGCGCCGGGCGCCTCGGCGGGCGAGGTCTCGGCGAGTGCCGCCGAGCCGTCGGGGTCGACCGCGTCGGCCGGCGGCGTCGTGACGCCGGCGGCGGGCGCTTCGTCGGATTCGTGGACCGGCACCTCCGTCGCCGCGGTCGCCGCCGTCGCCGCCGTGCGCTTGCGTTCGGTGGTCGCCTCCAGGTCGAACGCCCCGTCCTTCGCCGGGGCCTCCGCGGGCTCGACGGCGGGGGCCGCGGCGTCGCCGCCCTTGCGCGGGCCGCGTTCGGCGGCGGTGGTCTCAGTGGTGAGCGAGGCCGCCACGCGCTGCGACTGGCGATGCGCCGACGCCGACGCGGCGGCGCGATTGCGCGTCTCGGCGGCACTCGCGACGCTCGAGGACCGGGTGGCCCCCGTCGATCGCGCGGCCGCGCTCCGCGCCGAGCTCGCCGAGGCCGACGCGGCGCGGGAGGCACCGCTGCGCTTCGATCCGGACGCCTCGGCCGTCGTGCTCGAGGGCGACTCGCCCTCGGCCGCCGCGGCTGCCGCGGCGGCAGCGGCGGCCTTGTTGGCCTTGCGCGTCGCTGCGGCCTTCTTCGCTGCCGCCGAACGTGCCGCCGAACGCTCGGCGGGCGTCATCGCCGCGGTCTTCGACGTCGTCGAGGCCGGCTTCGCGCCGCCCTCGTTCGAGCCGGCCGGCTTCGCAGCTGCACCCTTCTCGGAGCCCGCCTTCGAACCGGCTGATGAGCCGGCGCTCGTCGAGCGGGCGCCGGAGCCGCCGGTCGACCCGGTCGGGGCACCACCCTGCTCGGACGCCCCCGCACCGGTGCCTTCGACAGCTTCGTCGTCGTGGTCGGAACGCGAAACGGAAGTCACCAAGCCAACCTACCAATGACCGCCCGTCGAGCGCGCCCCCGCCCTCGGCGGCGCTTTCTGTGCATTGCCTGTGCGTCGTATCACGATCCGACTACGACCGTCCGGCCCGAATGGCCCGTTCGGCAGGCGCCCCGATAGTCTGTAGTCCGGCATAACGGCGTGTCCATATGTGAACTTCCGGATGAACTCCGGGCGAAATCCTCGGTTCGAGGCCGCCCGGTGGGGGCGTCCGACCACCGAAGGAGATGCAGTGACCACCCAGATCGTGATTCTCGCGGCCGGCATGGGGAGCCGACTCGGGCGATCCCTCCCCAAGCCGCTCACCGAGCTCAGCGACGGCCGCACCATCATGCGCCAGCAGTTCGACAACATCGAGCACGCGTTCGGCGGCACCGCCGACGTGACGATCGTCGTCGGCTACAAGCTCGAGCACATCATCGAGGCGTTCCCGCAGGCGTCGTTCGTGTACAACGAGGAGTACGACCAGACGAACACCTCGAAGTCGCTCATGCGCGCCCTCGCCGCGTCGCAGCAGGGCGGCGTGCTGTGGATGAACGGCGACGTCGTGTTCGACCCGGCGATCCTCGACCGGGCCCTTCCGCTCATCGCGCGCGACCAGTCCTTCGTCACGGTGAACACCGCGAAGGTCTCCGACGAAGAGGTGAAGTACACGACGAGCGCCGAGGGCTACATCAAGGAGCTCTCGAAGACCGTCAAGGGCGGCCTCGGCGAAGCGGTCGGCATCAACTACATCTCGAGCCGCGACAAGGCCACGTTCCTCGCGCACCTGCAGCGCGTCGGCGACCAGGACTACTTCGAGCGCGGTCTCGAGCTCGCGATCGAGCACAACGGCCTCCTCGTCGAGCCGATGGACGTCTCCGACCTCTACGCGGTCGAGATCGACTTCGCCGAAGACCTGGAGCGTGCGAACCACTTCGTGTGACCTGCAGCACACAGCGCAATGACGAAGAGCGGATGCCTCGAGGCATCCGCTCTTCGTCGTTCAGGGCACGTCAGGCGAGGGTGCGCGCGACGCCCGCCCGTGACAGCGAGCGCGCGATCACACGACCGAGCCAGGTGAAGACCACGGGGCTCAGCGTGAACATCGCGAGGTAGAGCACCCAGAACCAGGGCGCGTAGTGCTCGGGGCCGAGCGCGACGAACGTTCCGGCCGCGAGCGCGAGCCCCGATCCGCCGGCCGCGGCGTAGAACAGCCACGGCGACCACGAGCGGTAGCGCGTGACGAAGAACGGGAGTTCGAGGAGCGCGCCGACGAGCAGGCCCGTGAGCAGGAACCGCCAGATCCACTGCGGCGCGAACGCGGCGCCAACGAGCCCCGCGATGAACCCCGTGAGGATGCCGACCCCCGGGCGCTTCAGCAGTGCGAGTGCGACGGCGCTCGGCAGGAAGTGCGAGCCGATCGTGATGCCGTAGAGCATTGGCGCGATGCCCGCGATGAGGCCGGCGAAGTAGCCGGCTCCCGCGGCGAACAGGCCGCCGCCGACGCCGATCGCGGCGCAGCTCAGAATGACGCGGGTGCTGGTGCGGTGCACGGGTGCGCGGCTCCTCTCGACCGGGC
The DNA here is from genome assembly GCF_053618155.1 of Agromyces sp. NPDC055658. NCBI lineage: Bacteria > Bacillati > Actinomycetota > Actinomycetes > Micrococcales > Microbacteriaceae > Agromyces > Agromyces sp. NPDC055658. Next base: position 26,472 of record NZ_JBSHHD010000010.1, read on the forward strand.
TCGGCAGGTCGCCACCCGTCCGCATCAAATCTACCCCGCCCGGGCATCTACGATGAGATGCGTGACGAGCACCGCACCGGTCGCCTACGGCGACGCCCATCCGCTCCAGCGGACGCCGTGGGCGCGGTACCGGCACGCGCTCTGGCTGCTCACGACGCGCGACCTCAAGGTGCGCTACTCGACCTCGGCGCTCGGCTACGTGTGGTCGGTGCTCGACCCGCTGCTCATGGCGGGCATCTACTACTTCGTGTTCACGATCGTGTTCCAGCGGCTGAGCGGCACCGAACCGTACATCGTGTTCCTGCTGTCGGCGCTCCTGCCGTGGATGTGGTTCAACGGCGCGGTGTCCGACTCGACGCGCGCGTTCCTGAAGGATGCGAAGCTCGTTCGGTCGACGATGATCCCCCGCACGATCTGGGTCAACCGCATCGTGCTCGCGAAGGGCATCGAGTTCATGCTCGCGATCCCGGTGCTCGCGCTGTTCGCGATCGTGTTCGGCGCGACCGTCTCGTGGGAGCTCGTGCTCTTCCCGCTCGGGATCGCACTGCAGGCGCTGCTCACGGTCGCCGTGTGCCTCATCGTCGCGCCGCTCGTCGTGTTCTTCCGCGACCTCGAGCGCGCGGTGAAGCTCATCCTGCGGTTCCTGTTCTACGCGTCCCCGATCGTCTACGGCGTCTCGAACCTGCCGGCCGACCTGCGCCCGTGGGCCGCCTTCAACCCGCTGACCGGCATCTTCAGCCTCTACCGCGCCGGGTTCTTCCCGGGCGAGCTCGACTGGTTCGCGGTCGCGGTGTCGACCGGAATGTCGCTCGTGCTGCTCGCGCTCGGGCTGTGGGTGTTCCGTTCGTGCGAGCGTCAGGTGCTGAAGGAGATCTGATGACGGAAGCCACCACCGCCGTCTCCCCCGGCGCCGCCGCCCCGCCACCGCCGACCGCGATCCGCACGGAGGGCCTCGGCATCCGGTTCCGACGCAACCGCCGCGGCCGCCGTTCGTTCAAGGACCTGTTCGCCGGCAAGCGCCGCCGCAACCGGCCGGGCGAGTTCTGGGCGCTCCGCGACGTGTCGATCGAGGTGCGCCCCGGCGAGGCCATCGGCGTCGTCGGACGCAACGGCCAGGGCAAGTCGACGCTCCTGAAGCTCGTGGCGGGGGTCATGCTGCCCGACGAGGGCACGGTCGAGATCACGGGCGGCGTCGCGCCGCTCATCGAGATCACCGGCGGGTTCGTCGGCGAGCTCACGGTGCGCGACAACGTGTACCTGACCGCGGGCCTGCACGGCATGACGCGGGCGCAGATCGATGCGAAGTTCGACGAGGTCATCGGGTTCGCCGAGATCGGCGATTTCCTCGAGACGCCGTACAAGCACCTCTCGAGCGGCATGAAGGTGCGCATCGCCTTCGCGGTGATCTCGCAGCTCGAGGAGCCGATCCTGCTCGTCGACGAGGTGCTCGCCGTGGGCGACGCCGCGTTCCGCGAGAAGTGCTATCGGCGCATCGACGAGCTGCTCGCCGGCGGCCGCACCCTCTTCTTCGTCTCGCACAACGAGCGCGACCTGCGCCGGTTCTGCACGCGCGGTCTCTACCTCGACAAGGGCAGGCTCGCGCTCGACGCGCCCATCGACGAGGTGCTCGAGCAGTACAACAAGGACTACGGCACGAAGAAGTAGCGACGCTCGCGCGGTCGAGGAGCGCGCGACGGTGGGCCTTGTGCCTCGGGAGCCGTCTCGCAGAGCTCAGGCGAGTGCGTCGCGCTCGATGATCGCCCGGATCGCGGCGGCGTCGTTCGCCGTCTCGGTCACGACCTGCGGCGCGTCGAGGAGTTCGCGCAGGTGCTCGGGCACCTCGGGCGTCCGCCCGATCGCCTCCTCCACGATGTCGGGGAACTTGGCGGGCTTCGCGGTCTCGAGCACGAGCATCGGGATGCCTCGTTCGAGATTCCGACGCGCGACGGCGAGCCCGTCGGCCGTGTGGGGGTCGACGACCACGCCGTAGCGCTCGTGGGTCTCGCGGATCGCGGCGACCCGGTCGGCGTGCGTGCTCGAGCCGCTCACGAACCCGAACTCGCCGGCGAAGCGCTCGCGTTCTGCCGACAGGTCGAGCACGCCGTCGCGTTCGAGGCCAACCCAGGCCTCGCGGAGCCGCTCGGGGTCGCGCCCGAGCACCTCGAACACGAACCGCTCGAAGTTCGACGCGCGGGAGATGTCCATCGAGGGGCTCGACGTCGCGAGGGCCTCGACGCCGGCGCGCGGCCGGTACACGCCCGTGCGGAAGAACTCGTCGAGCACGTTGTTCTCGTTCGTCGCGAGCACGAGCCTGCGGATCGGCACGCCCATGCAGCGGGCGAGGTAGCCCGAGAAGATGTTGCCGAAGTTGCCCGACGGCACGGTGACGTCGATGCGTTGCGCAGCGCGCTCGGCCTCGGGCAGCGCATCGGTGACGCGCAGCCACGCCCAGACGTAGTAGACGACCTGCGCGCAGACGCGTGCGAAGTTGATCGAGTTGACCGCGCCGATGCGATAGCGCCGCTTGAACTCGGCATCGCCGGCGATCTGCTTCACGAGGTGCTGGCAGTCGTCGAAGTCGCCCGCGACGGCGATGTTGTGGATGTTCTCGTCGGTGAGCGAGTACATCTGTGCGCGCTGGAACCGGCTCATGCGCCCCTGCGGCGACAGCATGAACACCGCGATGCCGCGCTTGCCGCGCAGCGCGACCTCGGCGGCCGAGCCGGTGTCGCCCGACGTCGCGCCGAGGATGTTGAGGGTGGCGCCGTCGTGGGCGAGGGCGTACTCGAGCGCCTGCCCGAGGAACTGCATCGCCATGTCCTTGAAGGCGAGCGTCGGCCCCTCCGAGAGCCCCACGAGCGCGAGCTCGTCGTCGAGGCGCCGGATCGGCACGATCTCGTCGCGGTCGAACAACGCCGGGTCGTAGGCGGCGCGGCAGAGCCGTTCGAGGTCGTCGCGCGGGACGCCGTCGGCGTAGCGGCCGATCACCTCGATCGCGAGGCCGGCGTAGTCGAGCCCGCGCCACGCCTCGAGCTCGGCAGCCGACACCTGCGGCACCGTCTCGGGCACGACGAGACCCCCGTCGGGTGCGAGGCCCTCCACCAGGATCTCGGAGAACGGCGACGGCTGCATGCCGCCGCGGGTCGAGACGTACTTCACGGCGCTCCTCCGGGATCGGTGCGGAACTTCGATCGTATCGAGGATCGGCCGAGTGCGACGGCGGGTGACGCGGATGCCCCGAGCCGTCGACCGGCCCGAGGCATCCGTTCCCGCTCCGCCGTCCGTCGTCAGTCGGTGTCGCAGATGAAGTTCTCGAAGTGCCCGGGCGTCGACGAGAACGCCTTGCCCGAGTTCTCCTTCAGGTCCTTCGTGTAGACGATCGCCGCCTCGCGATACGCCGACCCGCTCGCGGACTGCACGTCGGCGAGGGTCGGTGCCCCGTCGAAGTCGGCGCGGGCGCCGGTCACGTAGGCGAGCTTCTCGAGCCCGAGCAGGTTGTTCGGGTCGAGCTTGCGCACGTTGTTCCATCCGCCGTAGGCCGCGTTGCAGGCCGTGTAGAGGTTGTACGCGCCGTTCCAGTCGAGCAGCTTGTCGCCGTCGTTCGGGCCGTTCGCCGAGACATCCGCCTGCAGCACGTCGCGGTCCCAGCCGCCGTACAGCCAGTCGGTGCCGTGGTGGTGCTGCCTGGTCTCCGCGCCGGCGTTCTCCGGCGCGGTGTCGGCGTACGCGGCGACCATCGTCTGCCACACGGCCGGGTCGGTGCCCGGTCGCGGCTGGTAGTCGAGGACGTCGGCGCCCGCCTCGGCCGCGGACTGGCCGTGACCGCCGAACAGCACGTCGATCCACTCGCCGTCCTCGCCCGGGTCGTTGCGGCCCGGCAGGTCGGGGCTGCCGACCGTCGGGTCGCCGCGACCGCCCCACATCACGTCGGCGCCGTCGTCGCCGTACGCGTAGTCGCCGCCGGAGTCGCCGTTCATGAGGTCGGCGCCCTCTCCTCCGTGCAGCGAGTCGTGCCCGGGTCCGCCGCGCATGCGGTCGGCACCGCCGACTTCGTGCCCGTTCTTCTCGAGCACCGAACCGTCGCGGTCGTGCGTGAGCGAGGTGCCGCGGTAGAGCGGGTGCGCCTCGAAGGGATGGAGCACCGCGTCCTGCGCGCCCGAGTCGGGGCCGCCGAGGTTGATGCCGGGAGGGCCCTGGCTGTTGTGCGTGAGGAGATCGGGATCGTCGCCGTCGCTGCCGTCGACCTCGACGAAGCGGGTCTGCACTCCGCCGCGGTCGCCCACCATCGCGTCTTCGCCGTCGCCGCCCCACATGGTGTCGTCGCCGAGCTCGCCGAACTGGTCGTCGTCGCCGTCCTCGCCGAACAGCCGGTCGTTGCCGTCCTGACCCCATTGGCTGTCGTCGCCGTCGCCGGCGCCTGCGGAGATGAGCGGGTTCGTGCCGTTTCCGCCGAAGACGAGGTCGGCGCCCCAGACCCCGGCCGCCGCCGGCGCTCCGACGTCGTAGCGGGTGACGTCGCGTTCGATCACCGCGGAGCCGTCGTCGGGCGGGTCGTTGTCGGGGTATCGCTCCTCGTAGACCGCGTAGGCGGCGGCGTCGCCCTCGCCCTCGACCGTGCGGTCGAGCTCGCCGTTGTCGCCGAGCTGGAAGTCGGCTTCGCCGTCGCCGAAGAGCCAGTCGCCCGTGTCGCGGTGGCCGGCGAGGTTCGATCCGCCGAACTGGTCGTCCTGCCCGTCGGCCTGCGCCGGGCCGACGAGGTCGGCGCCCGTGCTCGGGGAGCCGGGCAGGCCGGCCGGCACCGCCGGGAGCGCCGGCAGTACTCCGCCGACCTCGGGCGGCAGGGCGATCCCGCCGTACGCCGCGACCGGCCGGTCGCCGACGACGATGTCGGCGTCGCCGTTGCCGTGCTGGAAGTCGGCGCCGCCGTCGCCGAAGAGCGCGTCACCGCCGTCCTGGCCGAACTCGGCGTCGACGCCCGAGCCGCCGTTCAGCGTGTCGCGCCCGAATTCGCTCGGGAACGGCCCGTCGAGGTCGTGGTAGACGAGGCCGCGCCGCGTCTCGACGCCGAGCTGGCTCGTGACGTAGTGGAACTCCTCGGGCGCCGGGTCGTCGAGCTCGGGGCACGAGCTCGGGTCGAAGTCGACGCCGGGCACGTCGCGCACGACGCACGCGTTGTCACCGGCGAGCACGTCGGCGCCGCCGCCGCCCCAGAGCACGTCGCCCGTGTCGGGCTGGTCGGGGAACGACGAGCCGCCGATGACGTCGTCCTCGTCGGCGTTGCCCTCGAGCCAGTCGCCGTCCTGGTTGCCCTCCACCAGGTCGTCGTCGGCGTTGCCCTTGGCGAGGTCGTTGCCGCCCTCGCCGAAGATCCGGTCGTTCTCGTCGTTGCCGGCCATGAAGTCACCGCCCGAGACCTCGGCGAGGTCGGCTCCGGTCTTGCCGGTGTCGAGCAGGGTGACCTCGCGGAAGACCCCGCCCGTGACGGGATCGGTCTGCCAGGCGTTCGGGTCATCGGGGTCGGCGTGACGCGTCAGCACCGCGTTGTCCCCCGTCATGACGTCATCGGCGCCGTTGCCCTGCATCTCGACCTCGCCCTCGTCGAGCGCGTGGTCGAATCCGTCGGGGTCGGCGAGCGGGTTGACCGGCGACGATCCGCCGATCAGGTCGTCGGCGCCGTCGGTCGAGTCGTCGGCCGTGTGGTCGCTCTCCTCGTCGAAGCCGAAGATGCGGTCCTGCCCGCCGTTGCCCTCGAGGTGGTCGTCGTGCGATCCGCCGCGCAGGGTGTCGGTGCCGTGTCCGCCGAATCCGCGGTCGTCGCCGCCCGTCGGCCAGGGGGCGGCCGCCGTGTCGAAGTCGCCCCAGATCGCGTCGCCGCCGCCCACGGTGGGCGCCACGAGGCTCAGCTCCACGTCGGGCGAGCCCTGCGGGGTGCCGGGCTTCCAGCCGCCCGCGGGCGGCTCGATCTCGCGAGCCGGCGGCGCGATCGTCCCCTGGTCGCCGATGATGTCGTCGGGATCGGCACCGCCCACGAGGTGGTCGCCCGCGAGCTCGCCGAAGAGCTGGTCGTAGTCCTCGGCGCCGTAGAGCCGGTCGACGGCGTCCTGGCCGTGCAACTCATCGAGGCCCGTGCCGCCGTCGCCGATGTCGTCGCCGTAGGTGCCCACGACGAACGACGGCTCGAACGTCACGTCGTCGAGCGCGTCGAGCCCGGGATCGAACGCACCGTTGAACCCGCCGTCGACGTCGATCGAGACGTCGTCGCCGAACGTGCGGTCGTCGTCAGGCCCGCCGTACATGGTGTCGCCCGCATCGGCGCCCGCCGGGTCGTCGTGACCGCCGACGATGAGGTCGACGCCCTCCTGGCCGTGCAGCTGGTCGCTGCCGGCGTTGCCGATCACGACGTCGGCGCCGGGACCGCCGTAGCCGAAGTCGTCGTCGCCGTCGCCCCTGACCTCGTCGTCGCCGAGCTCACCGTAGAGGTGGTCGGCGCCGCCGTTGCCGTGCACCAGGTCACGACCCGCTCCGCCGTAGGCGTTGTCGGCGCCGCCCTCGCCGTAGACGCGGTCCTTGTCGGCACCGCCCGAGAGCGACGGGTCTCCGACGCCGACCGTCTCGCTCGGGTGCGCGACCCGTGCACCGGGCGCGCCGTCGATCGTCCCGTTGTCGCCGAGCACGAGGTCGTTGCCGTCGCCGCCGTCGGCCGTGTCGCCGCCCATGGTCGCGGCATCCGCGCCGTCGCCGTCGCCGATGAGCTCGTCGTTCCCGGCCTCACCGTTGATCGTGTCGGCGCCGGGTCCGCCCCACATCCGGTCGTCGTCGGGCCCGCCGTTCAGCGCGGGGTCGGCATCGGACTGGCCGTGCACCTCGTCGGCGCCGGCCTCGCCGTTGACCGCGTCGGCCCCGCGCCCGCCGTAGAGCAGGTCGGCGCCGTTCGACCCGTACAGCTTGTCTGCACCGTCTCCGCCCTGGAGCTGGTCGGCCGAGTCGTCGACACCGCTCGCGACGAGCCGGAACCCGCCGTACAGTTCGTCGGGGGCGCCGCCGCCGAAGATCACGTCGGCTCCCGCTTCGCCCTCGATGCGGTCGACGCCATCGGTGCCGGGTGCCGCCGCGCCTTCGGCCTCGACGGTGTCGTCGTCGGGCGTCGCGTCGGGCGGGTCGTCGCCGAAGAGCCGGTCGCCGCCGCTGCCGCCGAGGAGCGTGTCGGCGTCTGCGCCGCCGATGATGAGGTCGCCCGCATCGATCTTGTTGGGCTTGTCCTGGGGCGGCGTCTGGCCCGGCGGCACCGACAGCTTGTCCTTGCCGCCGCGCAGGGTGTCGTTGCCGGCGTCGCCGCGGATCACGTCGGCCGCCAGCCCGGCGTCGATGTTGTCGTTGTCACCACCGCCGCTCAGGGTGTCGACGCCCTCGCCGCCCGTGATCGTGTCGCGCCCGCTGCCCGTACCGTCGGAGTTGTCGCCGGCTGCGGTGTTGGTTCCGTCACCGAGGTTGATCGTGTCGGCCCCGTTGCCGCCGTTGACCGTGTCGTCGCCCGAGCCCGTGATGATGCGATCATCGCCGTCGCCGAGCGTCTGCGCGTCGACCGGTGCGCTGAACGCCCACTCGCCCGCCTCGGGCGGCTCGGCCTCGGGGTTGAGGTCGCCCGGCTTGGCGCCGGCGCCCGATCCGTTGAACAGGAACGAGTCGTTGCCGCCGAGCGCGTCGATGATGCGCACACCGGCGCCCTTCTCCGTCTCGGTGTAGCCGAATGCGCTGATGCTGAACTCGTACTCGCCGCCCTGCGGTTCGGCGCTCAGCTGATGCACCGTGAACGACTCGTTCTCGACGTCCTCGAACGCCCCGCGCACGTCGGCACGACCGCCGACGTTGAGCACGACCCAGCCGCCTTCGACGCTCGCGAGATCGGGTGTCTTCGCCTCGCACGACGACGAGAACTCGAACAGCGTCACCTCGGCGAGACGCCAGCTGTCGGAGTAGCAGAACGGGCAGGGCCCGAACTCGGCGTACACCTCGAGGAAGGCGATGAGTTTGCCCTCGATGTCGAACAGGCAGATCGGCGTCTTGAACTTCGCGACGATCTCATCGATGTGCATGCGCCCGTCGGCCTCGGGGCTGTCGTTGAGATTGAGCCCGAACGTCGCGGTGATGCCGCCCTTCACGCCGGCCTCGGCGATGAAGATGTCGAGCTTCGCGCCCGCGGTGATCGTGCCCGACACCGAGAACTCGGGGATGTCCTTGCCCTCCGCGTCGAGGTCGGTGAGATAGAGGCTCTGCAGGAAGGCCTCGCCGGCCTTCGTCGCCGCGTCGAGTGCGCTGTCGACCTCACCGCCGATGATCGACTCGGCGAGCATTCGCACACCGCGCGTCGAGACGCCGCCGCCGACCTGGGCGTTCACGTCGAGCGCGCCGCCGATCGTGATGTACAGCACGCCGAAGAACGGGCCGAAGCTCTGCGTGTACTCCATGTGCACGGCGAGCGGGTCGGGCCGCCACTCGACGACGGCGCAGTCCTTGCCGAGCAGGAGGCCCACGAGGCAGGTCGGGTCGTCGAACATCGGGAAGGAGAAGTCCGACTCCCCGGCCGGCGCACCCTTCTGCCGCAGCTTGTCGAAGTCGCCGGATGTGCCGCCGAGCGCGGTGCCGACCTGGGCCTCCGGGTCGCCCGTCATCGCGGCCGAGCCTTGCACGGCCTTGAGCTTCTGATCCTGCGTGAGCGGAGCGCCACGGGCGGTCTCGGGCGAGAGCTCGAGCTCGTCGACGAGGATGAACGGCGAACCGTTCGCGAGTCCTTCGATCATCTCGAGGAAGTCGAAGAGCTGGTCGATGTCTTCGAGCAGCGACACGTCGACGACGCCGAACGCCTTCGCGAGGGTGGCCATCGTCACCGGGTCTCCTCCGAAGTACTCGGAGAGGTCGCTGATCACGGGGATCGGCGAGAACAGGAACTCCCGCACGGGCTTCGTGGGAGCGAGGATCGGGTCGAGTGTCTTCAGCACCGAGCCGAAGAGCTTGGTGAACATCTCGCCCGGCGCAACGCCGATGTTGCGCAGTTCGAGCTCGAGGTCGCCCGCGCCGGTGCCGTCGAACTCCCATGTGAGCCCGAACTCGGCGGTGAAGGTCGGCAGCGTCGTGTTGACGTTGCCGCCGTCGGCGATGCCGGTGTCGATGTCGAGGTCGAGTGCGATGCCGCCGTCGATGCGCGGCTCGGTGAGCAGGCCGCCGATGTCGCCCGAGAGGAACGACGAGATCGGGATGACGCTCGTGCAGTGCGCTCCACCGGTGACGCCGTTCCCGTACGTGGCCGGGTCGAGGTCCTCGCAGCCGTCGGCCTCGAGCCCGAGTTGTGCCATCAGACGTGCGCCGCTCGGCTGGTTCGGGTCGGTGCTGCGGTCTTCGGCCTGCATCCCGATGAAGCCGATGCGCCCGGTGATGGGTACCCCGGCGGTGAGGTTCGCCCCGACGTTCACCCGGATCTCCTCGAGGGCGTCCGCTCCCTCTGGAGTGGCCTCGCCCGTGCCGGGCACGGGGTTGTCGAGCAGGTAGAACCCGTCGTCGCGCGAGACGCCGAAGCCGAGCTCGACGGTCCAGCCGGCGCTCGCGGTGACCTTGCCGGTGAGCGAGAGCGGCAGGCCCGGCAGCCCGAGGTCGAGTGGGATCTCGCTCACGCCCGGGCACGCCGCGGCATCGCCGACGGGGCAGCCGCCCGTCAGGTCGCGTGCGCCCTGCCCGAGTTCGAGCTCGAACCTCAGGTCGACGAGGTACATCAGCGACTCGGTGCCGTCGCAGAGCTCGTCGCTGCCGCTGTCGTTGCAGATGGCGACGACGCGGATGTCGGTGGCGCTCGGGTCGTCCCCGGCGTCGCCGGGGAACACGCCGACGGCCTGGTAGTCGCTGTCGCGCAGTACCCCGGCTGCGATGAGCTTCTGCGCGAGCACGTCGCGGATCCCGCCCGCGCCGTACACCGCCGCGTTCACGTCGGAGTCGGGCAGGCCCGGGATCTGCGGGTCGTCGAGGAACGCCTTCACGTCTCCGAGTCCGTCGGCGAGTGCGGTGAGGTCTTCGCCGACGACCGGGAGGTCGCCGCCGGCCTTGCTCGCGTCGATCGCGAGGCCGAGGATCTTGCTGATCGACTTCAGTCCGTCGCCGAAGCTGTCGAAGCTGAAGCTCGCGGCGTCGAGCACGCTGGCGAGAGCCGCGGGCGCATCGACCTCCAGGTCCGTGAGGCCGCTGGACGGGTCGGCGGGGTCGCCGTACCTGACCGTGAGGTAGTCGTCCGCAGTGGGTGCGGTCGCCGGCGCGCCGCTCGGAAGCTCGGGGCCGGAACCGAGGTCGACGAGCACCGGCAGTGCAGCGCACGCGAACTTGCCCTCGACGGGCGCCTGTCCCGGGGCGGCGCACGTGTACTTGCCGCCCTCGGCGGGCGAGGTCACGCCGGCCGTGAAGTCGCCGTCGAAGAACGCGTCGAGTTCACGAGGCTCCTCGGCCGGGTCTCCCGGCTGGGGTGCATTCGTGCGCTCGAGCGCGAATCGCACGCCGACCGCGATGCGACCGGTCTTGTTCGTCGCGTCGCCGAGTTGCGCCGAGAACGGCCCGAGGTGCACGCCGAGCTGCACCGACCCGGGCGGCTGCTCGGTGACCTCGGCCTTCACGCTCACCCGGCTCGAGTCGAGCAGGCGCGGAGGTGCTGCGGCGGCATCCTCATCGAGACCGACGACGAGCCCGAGGGCGAGCTTCGCCTCGAGGACGGCGTGCAGTGTGCCTTCGCCCTCGGTGCCCGCGATCGAGGGAAGCTCCGCATTCACGAACGACATCGGCACCTCGGCCTCGACCGACTTCGTGCCGTCGAACGCCGCGATCAGCGCGGGCTCGATCGCGCCGCCGTCGTCGAGGTCGCGCAGACGGAACTCGACCCCGAGGCCGAGCGCGTCTTCGAGGCCCTTCTCGAGCTTGGCGAGGTCGGTCGGCAGCAGCCCGCCGCGGAACTCGTTGTACTTGTCGCGGAGGCCGGTGACCTCCCGCAGGATGCTCTCGACGCCACGGTTCAGGAACGGCACCGTATCGCCGCCGACCACGCTGTCGACGGCGTCGAGCCGGTCGACCACGGCGCCGATGCCGTCGAGCGCGCGGCCGAGCAGCACGTCGGGCTCGGACGTGTCGATGTTCAGCGCCGCGAGCAGGGTCATCTCGTCGTTGCCGAGCACGACCGTCTGCCCCGGCTGGTCGAACGCGGGGCCGTCGACCGTGAACGTGCCGGGTGCCTCGGTCAGGTGCTGGGCGGCATCGAAACCGTGCCCGACGACCGTGTAGTCCGCGTCGATGAGGCCGCGCCGTACGGCCGCGGCGACCGGGTAGACGGCGGGCTCGCCGTCGTGCTCGTAGAGCCCGGCGAGCAGGTCGACGATGCGCGGCGTGGCGGTCTCGCCGGAAGCCGGGTCGACGTCGGCGCCGGTCGTCGGCGAGGTGCCGTCCTGCAGCAGCTTCCAGGTGCCGCCGATCGCCGCCGGCACGATGCCGAGCTGGCCCTCGCCGTGCACCGCGGCCTCGGCCTGCTCGGTGATGGTGAGCTCGGCGCCATCGATGAGCTCGGTGCCGAACCGCTCGTAGACCATCGGCGACTCGAACTCGACGACGGCGGTTGCGGCGTCGTCGGCTGCGGGCTCGGCCTCGTCGAGGTCGATGAGGATCGGCAGGTCGATGTCGTACGCGACGTCCGTCTCGACGGTCTCGGGGTCGCCGCTCGCCGAGACGCCGCGCAGGCCGGTCGTGTCGAGCAGTTGGTCGCCGAAGGCGGCCTGCCCGGGCGGCGGGGTGTCGTCGGTCGGCTGGTCCTCGAGCACCGGCGGCACGTCGGGCTGATCGTCGAGTGCGTGGTGCACGACGAAGTCGAGCCGCACCTCGGCGGCGTCGCGGTCGTAGACGGGCGTGATGGTGGCGGGTGCACCGGGGATGTCGCTCTCGATGCGGTCGGCGAGGTCGCCGACCGTCGAGATGCCGACATCGATCACGGGCTGGGGATCGGCCGGATCGGGGTCGGGGTCGGGTTGGACGTCGATGAGATCCTCGGCGAGCTTCGCGAACTCGCCGCCGAGGTCGTAGAGCTCGCTCAGCGTGCCGCTCGCGAGCGGCAGAGGGGCGTCGACGTTGGTGTGTCGCTGCAGCGCCCGCAACAGGGTGCCGTACTGGATGATGCCCGAGACGAGGTCGACCGGCCCCAGGCGGGTGAAGGCCTCGAACGCGGCGAGATCCCCGTCGCTCGCGACGAGCTCGGCGAGCGGTTCGGGGACCTGCGCGAGGTCGGCGTCCATGGTCAGCGAGGGCGCCGGGTCGGACGACAGCCCGAGCAGCGACGACCCGAAGCGGATGTCGGCCGTCGCGGTGCCGGCGAGCTCGAACGTCGTGAGCTGGTCGGCCGGCACGGTGAGCTCGCCCGGCGTCTGCTCCCCACCCTCGAACGCCGGCGGCTCGAACATCGCGAGCCGGCCGTCGCCGTTGACGTCGTCGATCGTGCCCGACCATTCGGCGGAGACGTCGACGGAGCTGTCGTCGAGGATCTCGACGTCGCCCACGCCGATCGCGGCCGCGCCCCCGGGGAAGGCGAACGCGTCGTCGCCGGCGAGTTCGGCGGTGACCTCGACGGTGGGCTCGCCCGACGCGGTGTCGAGCCAGAAGCGCAGGCCCTGCGGGTCGGTGCGGACCGTTCCCGTGAACTCGAACGCGATCTCGTACGGAGCGGGGTCGGCCTCCGCGGTCACGAGGCGCAGCGGCTCGCCCCCGGGGCCGTCGGGGTCGACGATCGCGATGGGCGAGTCGACGGTACGCGAAGCGCGGATCGCGAGGTCGAAGCCACGCGTGTCCCCCGAGTCGACGAGGTTCGACGTCGTCAGCTCGAGCTGCGTCCCCGCGACGTCGGCGTCGAGTCCGTCGACGCCGGCCATGAAGTCGGCGGTCGTGGCCTGCTGCGCGAGGCCGAGGAGCGCCGTCTTCACGCCGACGATGAACGTGTTCGTCAGCTGCAGCGCCGCGCCGGGGCGGACGACTGCGACACCCGGTGCCGTGTCGGCGAGCGGCAGCGGAGCCGCGAGCGGGCCCACGTCCTCGTAGTCGCCGAGCGCGACCTCGGCGAGCGCCGCGATGCCCGCACGGAGCTGGGCGACATCGGCGGAGTCAGTCACGGGGTCGGCGTAGGCGACCTGCGCGCCGGTCAGGGCAAGCGCCCAGGCGCCGACGACGGCGATCGCCCGGAACGGCCATCGCCGACCGTCCTGGCGGCGCCGTCGGATCACGCCTTCGGCCTGCGTGTACGAACGGTTCGGGACGTTCTTGGCGCGCATGAGACTCCCCCAAGTCGATGCCGGCACGGTGCACGCCGTCGGCGTATGCACCCGTCGCCCGTTGTACTCCTCCGGAGAACGCGCTGACAAGAGAAACCCTCACTTTGGGGGGCAAAATAAGTCGGGGCGATCTAGGATCGACGGCATGACCGAGCCGGTGCACACGATCACGTCGATGGACTCCGGTGCGCCTCGCGAGCACTCCGGGCACGCCGACGAGCACTCCGGGCACGCGAACGCCGATGGGCGGCCGTCAGCTGCACCGACCGTCGATGGGGGACGTGCCCATGGCGTCGAGCATGCGATCGATCGTGCGCTCGCCATCCAGCGACCGGTCGTCGTCGCGCACCTCCGGAGCATCCGCCGGCGAGCCCCCGGCGCGACGCCCGATCAGCTCGTCCGCATCCTCGAGCGCCGCTACCTCACGGCCGTGACGACCGGCGGCGCCGCCGTCGGTGCGACCGCGGTGATCCCGGGCATCAGCACCGGCATCACGCTCGCCCTGTCGGGGGTCGAGACCGCCGGCTTCCTCGAGGCCACGGCCCTGTTCGCCCAGTCGGTCACCGAGGTGCACGGCATCCCGCTGGAGAATCCCGAACGCGCGCGTGCGCTCGTGATGACCCTCATGCTCGGCGACGAGGGCAGTGATCTCGTCCGCCAGTTCGCGGGCCAGGTGACCGGCTCCGGCGTCGCACGCAGCGCGTACTGGGGCGAGCTCATCACGAACAGCCTGCCGAAGGCGGTGATGGGCACGGTCGTCGACCAGCTGCGCCGCACGTTCATGAGGCAGTTCGCCGTGCGCGGCGGCGCGGGGATCATCGGCAAGGCGATCCCGTTCGGCATCGGCGCCGCGATCGGCGGCGTCGGCAACCACATGCTCGGCCGCAAGGTGCTCGCCCAGTCGCGGCTCGCGTTCGGGCAGGCGCCCGCACTGCTGCCGTCCGAGCTCGAGCCCGTCGGCGACGACGCGGCCGTCGTGGCGGCGGGCCGGCGAGTCGCTCGTGCTGCCGGCGTCGTCGGCGGCGCGGTCGGGCGCGCGGCGAAGCGGCCGTTCGCGCAGATCGCAGCTCGACGCGCGACCGCGGAGACCGATGCCCGCGACGCCGCAGATGCCCGTGACACGCCGACCGCAGATGCTGGCGGCGGCGGCGGCGAAGCGGCCGCGCCTCCGGCCTGACCGGGGCCGGGCCTCGAGCGCAGCCCCCTATCCCAGTTCCACTCCGAGCAGCCCCGCGAGTTCCCGCGTCTCGACGTCGAGCACGTCTTCGGCCTTGCCGGCGTCGCGGCGCACCCGGTAGCGCCCGGCGAGGGCCGCGATGCGGTCGTCGACGTCGTGCTCGGGGTCGCGCTCGACGCAGCGCAGCGCGATCACGAACCAGCGCTCCGCGAGCTCGAGCTCGTCGGCCAGCTCGAACACCTCGGCGACGTCGAGCAACCGCCACCAGTCGTCGAGCCGGGCGGCGCGCAGCCGGTCGGCCTCGGCGATCGCCGCGTCGCGCTCACCGAGATCGAGCAGGATCGACACGAGCGTTCCGCCCGCCTCGCCCGGTTCGACATCGGATGCCTCGGCGGCACGCCGCGCGACCGCGAGTGCGCGATCGAGCTCACCGGCCGCTTCGAGGTGCTCGGCCGCGATGAACAGCAGCTGCGCGCGCCGCACTCCGTCGCCGAGCACGAACCCGTCGCCCTCGACCGCCCATCGCTCGAGCAGCTCGGCCTGCGCCGTGTGATGGCCCGGGCCGTCGGAGACCCGGAGCTCGAGGTCGTCGAGGTCGGCTTCGGTGATGAGCTGCGCCATGACGCCAGTGTAGGTCGACTTCGGAGGGACGCGACGGGTTTCGAGACGCGTCACCGCTTCGCGTCGACGCTCCTCGACCAGCGGGCGTGGTCGTGGCCTGGAGACGGCGCTGCGCGCCTACTCGACCGGCGAGCAGGGTGTCACCCGAGCTCGGCCTCGTCGCCCGCGCCCGATTCGGCCGCCTCGCCCTCGACGTCGTGATCGTCGACCTCTCCGTCAGCGGCGTGCAGCGCCGCGAAGCGCTCCCACTCGGCCATCAGGTGGTCGATCGCCGCATGGAACCTGGCGGTCGTCACCCCCGGCGTCGTGTCGCCGAAGTAGCGTTCGACCCAGAACTTCAGGCGCTCGAGCGCCTGCTCGTCGTGCGCCACCTCGTCGACGCGTTCGACCATGGCCGAGGCATCCCCGGCGTCGAGCCACTCGCACGCCTGCAGGTAGCCGCCCGTGTCGATCTGCGCGGCCGGGTTCGCCGGGCGCGTGATGAGCAGCGGCTTTCCGGCGGCGAGGCGGTCGTAGACCATCGCCGAGATGTCGACGATCGCGACGTCGGCGGCCGCGAGCTGCCAGCCGAGCTTCGGCCCGTCGTCGAACACGTGCTGCGCGGTGGGGTCGGCGGCGTTCGCCTGCTCGAGCGCGGCGATGATGCGCTTGTTCGCGGCGGCGTACTGCTCGTCGAGCACTCCCGAACGCGGGTGCGGGCGGTAGATGACCCGGTGCCGCCCGGTGGCGAGCAGGCCCTCGACGAGGGTGACGCCGTGCGACGCGATCGAGCCGTATGCGGCGGCCGCGCGGTCGCCCTCCCAGGTCGGCGCGTAGAGCACGACCTCGCGCTCGTCGGGCGTGTACGGCAACGGGCTGCCGTCGAGGTAGTGGTCGGCCTGCGGGCGCCCGATCGGGATCGCCCGCTTGTCGAAGTCGTAGTCCCACAGCACCTTGTCGAGCCGCGCGCGAGCCGCGTCGCCCGCGATCAGGGCGTAGTCGTACGCCTTGAACTGGTTCGTGGTCATGTACATCTTGTCGGACTCGCCGTGGTTGATGAACACGTGCCAGCGGCGCCCGTAGCGCATCATCTGGAAGTTCTTCGCGTTCTGGTTCACATAGAGGATGACGTGCAGGTCCTGCTCATGGATGACCCGCTCGAGGTCGGCGACGCGACGCACGTACGCGACCGGCAGCGGCGACTCGTCGAGGAGCTTCAGCGCCGCGCCCGAGGCTCGGCTGAGGATCAGCACGGGATGCGTCTCGGCGAGCTCGGCGAGCGGGGCGTACCACTGGCGCAGCTGGTAGAGGTTGACCTTGCCGTCGGCGAAGTACACGCCGACACGGTAGCGGTGCGGCTCGAGCGGCGGCCGGTCGGCGAGCTTCGCCTTGAGCGACCGCTGCGCCCGCCGCGACCACATGATGTCTTTCGCGAGCTTCACGGCGCGACGCGCGTCTTTCCTCAATCCCACCGTCCAAGGGTAGCGAGCCCCGGCTGGGCGGATGCCTCGTGGCGGATGCGCGGCCGAGACCGAGAGCCGATCGTTACGGCGGCCGGTGGTCAGTCTCAGCAGCCCGGACCCGAGGGGTTCGCCTTCCAAGCACCGATCGTGAGCACCGTGTGTCGACCTCACTCGCGAGCGACCTGGTACCCCGCGACCGCGAGAACGCCCGAGATCGGGCCGCCACCCCGAATCGCCGAACCGATACTCCGCCGACAACACCGCCTCGAGGGTCACCGTGTGCTCAGTGCGCTCGGCAGAGACAGAGCCGGTGCGGGTCGGGCTGGACTGGTTGGCGTCGAGGTCGGCCCGCCTCGCACCCGGCGACGCACTCTCCACCACTCCGCCGTCGCTGTGCGGCCACCGGAAAGCGTGCGATGAGCGGGTCATCCACAGAGTGGCGGCGGCGTCGGGTGCGGCAAGTTGCAGGACTCTGCGGTCGGCACCCCGCGTTGGGCGCCTGCCGACCCGATCGTCCTGCGTTCGTCGAGTCGACGCGGCAGCTGCGGTCGTCCGCGCGGCGGCACCGGTGGCAAGCTGCAGGACTGTTCGGCGGGCACCGTGCATGAAGAGCCGGCTCGACGGATCGTCCTGCATCTGGGTCTCGATACGTCGCCTGCGGCGGCGCCAACGACCAGCGAGACAGCGAGACTGCGAGACTGCGAGACTGCGACGCCACGCTACTCGACCACCGGGGCCGGAGAACGGCCTCAGACGACGGGCGGGCGCCCTGCGCGAGTCATCCGCCAGACGGTGCGCCAGGAGATCGGCCGTCGCTCGCCGGGCGACTCCCGCCACCCGGCCCGCCACCCGCCGAACCAGGCGCCCAGCGCAGCGGGCCGCCGCGCCCAGCGCAGCACCTGGATCGCCGTCCACGAGCCGACGTAGAACGGCACGAGCACCGCGGGCAGGTTGCGTCGCGCGAGCCAGACCCGGTTGCGGGCGTTGAGCCGGTAGTAGTACGAGTGCCGGGCCGGATCGATCACCGGGTGAGCGGCCTCGAGGCCGCCCTCGTACCAGGCGATGTGCCCGGTGTCCCACACGCGCCACGCGAGCTCGATGCCCTCATGCGCGTAGAAGAACGGGTCGGCCCAGCCGCCCGTCGCGTCGAAGACCGCGCGGGGCATGAGCACCGCGCCCTCCCAGCAGGAGAAGACCGGGCTCGAGTGCGCCGGGTCGCCCTTCCGGATCCGGGGTATCCAGCGGCGCGGAGAGGCGAGACCGGTCGGGTCGACGACCCGGGGCTGGATGAGCCCGAGCTCGGGTCGCTCGGCGAGCAGACGGCAGCCGTCGGCGAGGAACGTGTCGCTCGGCAGGGACGCATCGTCGTCGAGGAAGAAGAGCACCTCGCCCGCGACGAGCGGCACGCCGGCGTTGCGACCCGCGGGGATGCCGAGGTTCTCGGGAAGGTGCCGGGTCTTCACCCCGGCCGGCAGCGACGGGTCGGCGGTCGCCGGGTCCCAGCCGTTGCCGACCACGACGACGTCGACCTCCACGCCGCGCTGGTCGAGCACGCTGCGGATGCCGCGGGCGAGGTCGTCGGGCCGCTTGCCCATCGTGAGCACGACGACGCCGACGGTCGCGGTGCCTGCGCCCGCCGCGGGCGGGAGCGGAACGTCAGGACCGGACACGACGGCTCGCCATGATCGCGACGAAGTGGCCGATCACCGCGAGCACGGCGAGCGGCAGCAACGCCGCGACGACGATGCGGTCGACGAGGGGCTGGCCGGCGAAGAGCCCGACGACTGCCGCCGCGAACGCGATGAGCGTGAGCTCGACCGAGTGGTAGAGGCGGTGGAACGGCACGAACCTCGCCGCCCTGCGCAGCTTCGCGACGAGTCCGCCGCGGGGCGCCGTCTCGCCGTGCGTGTCGGCGAGCTTCGGCAGCCCGGCGTTCGCGCGGGCGACGTGCACCATGTCGTTGAGCGCCTTGTTGAGCACGATCACGAGCGCGAGCATCGCACCGATCGTGGTCCACAGGAAGTCCTCGGGGAACTCGAGCGGGTACGCGGCCGCGCGGATGCCGAGCGCGATCGGGATGAGCGCCTCGGTCGTGTAGTGGCCCACCTTGTCGAGGAACACGCCCGCGGGCGACGACGTGCGCCGCCAGCGCGCGACCTCGCCGTCGCAGCAGTCGACGAGCATCTGCAGCTGCCCGAGCACGACCGCGAGGAGCGCGCCCCAGACGCCCGGGATGAGGAGCGCGGCGGCCGTCGACCAGCCGACGAGGATCATGAGCCCGGTCACGCCGTTCGCCGAGATCCTGGTCTTCAGCAGCGCCCACGTGAGGTAGATCGAGAACCGGCGGAGGTACAGCGAAGCGGTCCAGTGCTCGGCGTTGCGGCGGCCGCGCACCTCAGGCGGCTGCGCGACGGCGCGCAGCTCTGCGATGTTCGCCGGCCTGGTCGTCACCGGTCGGGCGTCAGTCATCCCGTGCTCACCTTCCCGTGTGCCGTGCGATGTTGCTCGTCAGCGACAGGTAGCCGAGCACGAAGCCGATGCCCCACGTGACATGTATGCACGGCAACACTACGAGAAACCAGCCGGCAGTGCCCGCACCCCGGCCGCGGGCCTCGGCGATCGTCGCCGCCACGACGAAGGCCAGGTACACGAGCGGTGCGGCGAAGCCGAGGAGCAGCCACGGCGCGGCCCCCACGGCGAGCTGCACGAGCCCGCCGATGCCGAGCAGGAGGCCGATGGTCACGCCGACGACCATCGCCGGCGGAACGAAGTAGCGGAGGCCGTTCGATGCCGGGAAACGGCGGGCGAGCTCGCCCCGCCAGAGGCCCGTCGAGAACATCTGCCGCGCGAGCCGGTCGAGGCTCGAGCGCGGTCGGTACGTCACCGCGAGCTCGGGGGTGAACCACACGGTGCCGCCGGTCTCGCGCAGGCGACGGTTCAGCTCCCAGTCCTGGCCGCGCTTGATCGACTCGTCGAAGAGCCCGACCCGCTCGAGCGCCGACCGTCGGAAGACGCCGAGGTACACCGTCTCGGCCGGGCCCTCGACCCCGCCGACGTGGAACGCCGAACCGCCCAGCCCGACCTTGGTCGTGTAGGCCAGCGCGACCGCTCGTTCGAAGGGGGTCTCGCCACGCGCGTCCATGATGCCGCCGACGTTGTCGGCCCCCGTGCGCTCGAGCGTCTCGACGGCGATGCGCGCGTAGTCGACGGGCAGCATGGAGTGGGAATCGACCCGGACGACCACGGGGTACTGCGCGGCGCGGATGCCGATGTTGAGCCCCGCGGGGGTCGAGCCCACCGCGTTCTCGAGCACGCGCACCCGGTCGTCGCGCGATGCGAGGTCTCCGACGAGCTCGGCCGTGCCGTCGATCGACGGGCCGAGGGCGATGAGCACCTCGACCGGGCCCGGATAGTCCTGCGCGAGGATCGATTCGACGGCGGCCCGAACGTGGGTGGCGTCGTTCAGCACGGGCATGACGTACGACACGCCGACGAGCGACGACGGTGCCGTCTCGGGGTGGTGCTCGGGCATGTTCCTCATTCGTGCTCGGGTCGATCGAGCCTAACAGGCGACGCCTCGCGGCGGGCGCCGCGCCGGGCGACGCCGAACGGGGCCGGATCGAATCCGATCCGGCCCCGTCGCGTGGCCTCGGGCCGAGGCATCCGTGCCGTTCTGGGTCAGCCCTCGAACGTGTCGAGCTCGACCGTCACGGTCTTGGTGTCGCCGTCACGGGTGACGGTGAGCTCGGCCTTGTCGCCGCCGGCCAGTGCACGCACCTGGGCGGTGAGGTCGGTCTGGTCGGTGATCGGCAGGCCGTTGAAGCCGGTGACGACGTCGCCCTGCTTGAGGCCGGCCTTCTCGGCGGCGCCGCCCGACGAGACGTCGGTGATGAGCGCGCCGACCGTGTCGCTCTGCTCGTCGGCCGCGGCCGAGGTGACCGTCGCGCCGAGCAGGCCGTGGGTGGCCGAGCCGTTCTCGATGATCTCCTTCGCGATGCGCTCGGCGAGGTTCGACGGCACGGCGAAGCCGACGCCGATGTTGCCGCTCTGACCGCCCGACGAGTCGCCGGTGCCGAGGATCGCAACGTTCACGCCGATGAGCTTGCCCTCGCTGTCGACGAGCGCGCCGCCCGAGTTGCCCGGGTTGATGGCCGCATCGGTCTGGATGACCGGCAGCGCCACCTGGCCCGCGCCCGCAGCCTGCTGCTGCGGCGCCTGCTCCTGCGACTGGCCGCCCTCGTCGGGGATGTCGAAGAAGAAGTCGAACGGGCTGTCGCCGTTCTGGCCGCCGTCGCCCTGACCGCTGTCGCCCTGGCTGTCGTCGCCCTCGGTGCTGTCGTCGGGGGTCGACGGGGCCGCCGAGGAGGCGACGTCGATCGAGCGGTTGAGCGCCGACACGATGCCGTTCGTCACGGTGCCCGAGAGGCCGAGCGGCGCGCCGATCGCGATCGCCGTGTCGCCCACGTTGAGCTTCGACGAGTCGGCGAACTCGAGCGGGGTGAGGCCCGACGCGTCGACCAGCTTGATGACCGCGAGGTCGCTGAGCGGGTCGGTGCCGATGAGCTCGGCCTTGTAGAGGTGGCCGTCGTTCGTCTTGACCTGGATGGTCGGGTCGGCGGTCGCCCCGTCGAGGGTCACGACGTGCGTGTTGGTGAGCACGTAGCCGTCCTTCGAGAGGATGATGCCCGAGCCGGTGCCCGCGCCCTCGCCGCTCGAGACCGAGATGGTCACGACGCTCGGGCTCGCCTTCGCGGCGACCGCCGAGATCTGGTTCACCGAGTCGGGGTCGTTGACGACGATGTTCTGCGCCGAGTTCGACGCGGCCGTCGAGTTCGCCGGCTGGTTCGCAGCGACGAGCGCGGTGATGCCGGCGCCCGAGGCACCGCCGATGAGGGCGGCGGCCGCGATCGCGGCGGCGACGCCGAGTCCGACCTTGCGCTGCTTGGGCTCCTTGGCGGAAGCCGCGGGGCCGTGCTGGCCCGGGGCGCCGGCGATCGGCGCCGTGGGCTGCGACGGCTGCGGGCCGCCGAAGGCCGGGGGGACCTGGCCCGCGACCGGAGCCGTCGGGGCGGTCGCCTGCGTCTGCTTGGCGTACTGCGGGGCGTGGTAGGGCTGGGGCGCCTGGCCCGGCTGGTACACGACGCCGGTCGCGGCGGCCGGGGCCGCGGGCGCGGCAGGGGCCGGCTGCGGCGCGGCGGGAGCCGGGGCGGCGGGCGCCTCCGCCTTCGCGACCGTCTCGACGGCGGTCGTCTCGACGGCGGCGTCGGGCGTGGTGGTGACGGCGGTCGTCTCGACGGCCGCCTCGGGCGTGGTGGTCTCGTGGGCCTCGGTGGGGCCGGCCCCGGTCGCGGCCGAAACGGCGGCAGCGTCGGTGGTGCTGGTCACGGGCGTGGTCTGCTCCGCGGGGACGTCGGCCTCGCGGGGCTCCCCCGTGGCGCCGTTGGTCGTGTCGGTCATGTCTGCTCCTTCCAAAGCGATGCCAGCATCCCGCGGCAGCCTGTGCGGGGGATTTGCGGAGTCTATGTCTCGGCTATCAGCGAGCAGTGATTCATCCGGCAGTGGTCCGCCCCGGGCCCGGGCGACCCGAGGGCCCGGCGCCAGCGTACCGGCCCGAGCCTCGCGTACGGTGTGAAGATGAGCGACTTCTCCCCCGTGACCGCCGGTCTCAGCCCGTGGCAGCGCACGGCGGCCGGGGCGGGCCTGCTCGGCGCCGACGGTGCGATCGCCACCACGATCTTCGCCGAGATGAGCGCCCTCGCCGCACGCACCGGGGCCATCAACCTGGGCCAGGGGTTCCCCGACGAGGACGGCCCGGCCGCCGTGCTCGACGCGGCCCGCGATGCGATCGCGGCCGGGCTCAACCAGTACCCGCCCGGCATCGGCATGCCGGTGCTGCGCGAGGCGATCGCGCGCCACTGGTCCCGGTGGTACGGGATCGAGCTCGACGCGGCGTCCGAGGTGCTCGTGACCGCTGGCGCGACCGAGGCGCTCGCCGCGACGATCCTCGCGTTCGTCGACACCGGCGACGAGGTCGTGACCTTCGAGCCGTACTACGACGCGTATGCCGCGCTCATCGCGCGCGCGGGCGGCGTGCACCGCACGGTGCCGCTCACATTCCCCGGCTGGCGGCCCGATCTCGACTCGCTCGCCCGCGCGATCACCGACCGGACTCGCATGATCATCGTCAACTCGCCGCACAACCCGACGGGGGCCGTGTTCGACGACGACGTGCTCGCCGAGATCGTGCGCCTCGCGGAGCTCCACGACGTGCTCATCGTGACCGACGAGGTGTACGAGCACCTCGTCTTCGACGCGCCGCACCGCCCGATCGCGACGTTCCCCGGTGCCCGCGAGCGCACGATCTCGATCTCGTCGGGCGGCAAGACGTTCTCGACGACAGGGTGGAAGATCGGCTGGCTCAGCGCGCCCGCACCGCTCGTGAGCGCCGTGCTCGCGGTGAAGCAGTTCCTGACCTACGTGAACGGGGCGCCGTTCCAGCCGGCGATCGCGACCGGGCTCGACCTGCCCGACGAGTTCTTCGCCGGCGCCGCGGCGGCGCTCGCCGCGAAGCGCGACCTGCTCGCCGCGGGCCTCGAGTCGGCCGGGTTCGCGGTCTCGCCGCCGCAGTCGGGCTACTTCGTCGTCGCGGATGCCTCGCCGCTCGGCCACTCGGACGCGGCGCGGCTCTGCCGCGAGCTGCCGGGGCGAGCGGGCGTCGTCGGGGTGCCCGTGTCGGCGTTCGTGCACCCCGACCGCCATGACGCGTATCGCAGCCTCGTGCGCTTCGCGTTCTGCAAGCGCATGCCCGTGCTCGAGGAGGCCTCCGCGCGTCTCGCCTCACTCGGTCGCGGCTGAGCGGGGCACGACCGCGTACCGACGCAGCGCGAGCGCCGGGTTCACCCGCCTGACGGCGGCGACGCGCTCGCGCGACACCCAGGCGACCGCGACGCCGGCCTGCTCGCCGAGGCCCGCGAGCTCGGTGCCCATGGGGTCGATGACGAAGCTGTTGCCGACCGCGACGGGCGGCGTCTGGTCGGCGGCGGCGAGGTACACGGTGTTCTCGATCGCGCGCGCGGTCGCGAGCGTGCGCCAGTGGTGCTCCTTCAGCGGGCCGCGCACCCACTCGGCCGGCACGAGCACGAGTTCGGCCCCGGCGTCGACGATCGTGCGCGTGACCTCGGGGAATCGCAGGTCGTAGCAGGTCTGCATCCCCACCGGCACGCCGTCGACGGTGAAGATCTCGGGTGCGTCGACCGCCCCCGCGACCACCCGGTCGGACTCCCGCTGCCCGAACGCGTCGTAGAGGTGCTGCTTGCGATACGTCGCCACGAGCCGCCCGTCGTCGTCGAACGCGACGAGCGTGTTCGAGAAGCGCTCGGGGTCGGAGGCCTGCTCGAGCATGCCCGCGACGAGGTGCACGCCGAGGTCGCCCGCGAGCGCGCCGAGCGCGCCCGCGAAGGCGCCGTCGATCGGCTCGGAGGCATCGGCCATCTCCTGGCCGAGCTCGGCGGTGAAGAACATCGAGTACTCGGGGAGCACGACGAGCCGCGCGCCGCGCGCCACCGCCGTGCGGGCGAGCCCCTCGATCGTGTCGAGATTCGCCGCGACATCCGCAACAGGTGCGAACTGCGCGACGGCGACCCCCAGGTCACCGCCGGATGCCTCGCCGTCGCTCCGTTCGTCATCCATCACGACCTCGCCGTCCACCATGCCACCAGCGTAGGCCCGGGCCTGGCCGCGAAGCGTCGCCCGCACTCCCGATCGGCGGGTGGCGACGCGGTACTGCGCATCACGGGCGGGTGTGCAAGCCCCTTCCGATGAGAATTCCGAGGTGCTGTACTGGCCGGGTTCATCACGGAGGCCGCGACGACGCGGACTCCGAACAGATCGGTCCCGCGCGACGAAGGGCAGACCGTCCGGCGCCACGGGTCCACGAGAGAAATGGGACACCGCCGTGCTCCGAGCACCATCAAGGGCGGTCGGCGCCGCCACGAGCATCGCCGTCGCCGCCGCGGCCTTCGTCGCGGCATCCGCCATGCCGGCCCAGGCCGACGACCACCTGAACCTTCCGGGCGAACCGACGATCACGCTGCCGATCAACGACAGCGAGGCCGGCGGCACCTACGACCAGGACTTCACCCGGGTCTACGCGGGCACGACGCCCGACGACACCCCCGTGTACATCTACGTGCCCGTGGGCACGCCGCTCGACGGCAGCGCGCCGACCGGCGTCGACAGCCTCGACCCCGCCTTCGACCCCACCCCCGACGACGAGTTCGTGCCGTGCGCCGACGCCGACGTCGCCGACTACACGCTCACGCAGGCGCAGATCGACTACATGGGCGCCGAGCTCTCGAACCAGATCGTCGCCGTCGACGAGGAGCACTTCGGGCCCATGGACGCGGCCGACCCCGACGAGCCCGCGAGCGACTCGCTCGTCATGGTGGTCTACAACGTGCAGGACACCCAGTACTACGACTGCACGGAGACCACGTACACCGCCGGGTACTTCGCCCCCGAGTTCATCGACTCGTCGGGCATGAACGCCATCGTGATCGACGCGTACGACTGGGCGAACCGGGTCGGCCCCGCCGACTCGGAGTGGAACGACGACGACCCCGACAACGACCAGCCGACCCTCTACGAGGGCGTCATCGCGCACGAGTTGGAGCACCTGCTGCACAACTACAGCGATCCCGGGGAACTCTCCTGGGTCGACGAGGGTCTCGCCGACTTCGCGGTGTTCCTCAACGGCTACGACGTCGGAGGCTCGCACCTCACCTACCACCAGGTGTTCTACGCCGAGACGTCGTTGACCAGGTGGGGCGGCGGCCTCGAGAACTACGGCGCCGCGTACACCTTCTTCCAGTACCTGTGGGAGCAGGCCGGCGGCAACGGCGACGGAACCTACGAACCCGATCTCGAATACGACGGCGAGGGCGGCGACCTGCTGATCAAGCTCATCTTCGAGAACCCGGCCGACGGCATGGAGGGCGTGCAGGCCGCCATCGACGCCTTCAACGGCGAGACGGGCGCCGAGCTCCGCTCGGCCGAGGACCTCTACCGCGACTGGGCGGTCGCCGTCTACCTCGACGACGAGGCATCCGACCGCTTCGACATCAAGGCCGTCGACTTCGGCGACCCCGCGTTCACGAACTGGACCTTCGACATCGCCGACGACCAGTTCTGGGAGGGCCGGGGCTCGAACCAGGGCGCCCAGCCCGAGGCCAAGTGGCTGCGCCGGGCGAACCCCTCGAGCGACGTGGCGCTGCCGTACGGCATCCAGGTCGAGCGTTTCCGCAACCCCGGGCCGACCGTCACCGTCGCGCTCGACGGCGACGACACCACGCGGATCGCACCCCACACCGGCGACACGCACTGGTACGCCGGCTACGAGAGCCAGTCGGAGAACGTCCTCGACGTGGACGTCACCGGAGCGGTGACCTCGCTCGACTTCTGGACCTGGCACTTCATCGAGGAGGGCTGGGACTACGGATTCGTCGAGGCGCTCGTCGGCGGCGAGTGGGTCACGGTGCCCCTCGTCGACGACGCCGGCACCGCGGTGACGACTGATGACGACCCGCACGGCAACAACCCGACGGGCAACGGCCTGACCGGCACCTCGGGCGGTGAGTACTTCGTCGACGAGCCGGTGTACGTGCACTACACGGCGCAGCTGCCCGCCGGCACGACCGACGTGCAGTTCCGGTACTCCACCGACGCGGCGTACCTCGACACGGGCTGGTTCGTCGACGACGTGATGGTGAACGGCACCGCGGCGACGCTGTCGTCGGACGAGGGCGAATGGTTCGAGACGACGGGACTCCAGGACAACAACTGGACGCTCCAGATCGTCGCGACCTGCGACCTGACGCCGGGCGTCGACTCGCCCTTCGAGATCACCGACGACGCGGGCAACTTCGTCTACCGGCTCGAGGGCGACGCGATCTCGCAGGCCGGCTTCCAGACGAAGTGCGCGAGCGGCAACAACCGCGACTTCGTGACGCTCGTGTCGAACCTGCCGACGGGCGACCTGACGTACCTCGACGCCGGGTACACGCTCACGGTCACGAACACGGGGAACCGCAAGTCCGGCTGAGGCCGGGCCGTCGGCTCGGCGTGCCGAGCCGCTCGGGGCCGGGAGGATTTCGCACCCTCCCGGCCCCGGCATGCGTCAGTCGAACCGCGCCGCGATCGCCTCGACGGCCCAGCCGTAGTGCCCGCCGAGACACTCGTGCGCGGGCACCGCGAGCGGCTCGCCGAGCCAGTCGAACCGATCCGCATCGAAGAGCACGTCGCCGCCGATGGCCGACACCCGCGCGAGGGCGGCGGCATGGCTCGCCTGGACGCGGGCGAACGCCCGCGCGACGTCGCGCACGCGGTACTTGTCGCGCAGCGACTGGTTGAGTGCGTCCAGGTGCTCCCAGTCGTAGCCCTCGGCCGGATAGGCCGGCGTCGTGCCCGCATCGATCGCATCGAGCCAGCCGAGCAGCAGCTCGTGCCACGCGTGCAGGTGGTTGAGCACGTCCTGCAGGTCGCGGTCGCGCCCGGCGCCCGGAACGCCGGATGCCTCGGCGGACGCAGGGGCGATCGGGAACGGCCGATTGCGAACGGCCGGCGGGATCACGTCGATCACGTCCTCGAGCGTGCGGAATCCGCGCATCGCGGCGGCCTGGAGGGCGACGGCGGTCTCGGGTACGGGCATGTGGCCATCGTAGGGGCCCCACGGCGGCGGTCGGCCGGGTCGGTGCACGTCGATCGCCGTGAGCCGCGTGCGCGCCCGGTTACCTGTGAGTGCGCACATGTTGAGTGCCGATACTGCGAAGCGGAGGACATCACGGACTCCGGGCGCTGAAGAGGAGGTGCCCATGAACAAGAAACGCGCTCCACGCGAAGGCGCTCGAGCGGACGAGCGTTGGGAGACCGAAGGCGGATCGCTCGACGCCTCCGGAAACGAGGCCGACGCCGCCGACGCCCAGGCTGACGCCGACGCCCGGGTCGACGCCCAGGCTGACGCCGACGCCCGGGTCGACGCCGAGACCGACGCCGATGCGGCGGCCGGTCGCGGGGCGGCGCAGCGACGAGAAGGCCGCTGGCGCGCGGCGCAGGGCGAGCACTGGCACAAGGCCGACTACACCGACGAGACGAAGCGACGCGATGGGAATTGACGCCGCCGCAGACGGTGACGTCTCCCGTGCAAGTGCCCGGCGCAGAAAAGCAGAAGGCCCGGAATCTCGACGATTCCGGGCCTTCTTCTCGTTGCGGGGGCAGGATTTGAACCTACGACCTCTGGGTTATGAGCCCAGCGAGCTACCGAACTGCTCCACCCCGCGGCACAAGAGAAAACACTAGCACGGGAAACGGGCACCGTCCAATCGGCCGCCTTCTCGACCCCGCGACCGCTGCGGCGAGCACGCTCATCGGGAGGCGGAAATCACGCCGAGCCCTCGGCCGCGGGTGTGCAGCATGTGCACGCCCGCGCGATTCGATTGGAGGTCTCCACAGCGACCGTGCGGCTTCGCTCGCGACATCCGCGAACCTTTGTGAGGAGTCTTAACTTACGTGGACGGCCTTGGTAGTGTCCCGGCAACCGCCGCACCCGCGGCGGCCGGCAGACCACGATCGATGAGGATTCCATGTCACCACGCCCCCTCCTGCGCGGCGCGGCCATCGCCGCCGCCACCACCGCGCTCATCGCCGCCTCCGCGGCCGCCCCCGCCGTTGCGAAGGGCCACGACGGGCCCGAAGGCCCGAGCGACATCAACGGCTACCGCAGCGTCGGCTACCTGATGGCCGACACCCCGGTGACCCGTGACTTCGAGATCGAGGACCTGCTCACGACGGGTGCCATCGAGGACGTCACCCACATCAACTACGCGTTCGGCAACGTCACCGCGAACCTCACCTGCGAGATCACGGATGTCGCGGGCGAGGGCGATGCGTACAACGACTACCTGCGACTCGTCTCGCCGCAGGACTCGGTCGACGGCAAGCGCGACCTGCCGAACCGGCATCAGCGCCTCGCCGGCAACTTCAACCAGCTCAAGAAGCTCAAGGCCGTGAGCCCCGAGACGAAGGTGCTCATCTCGCTCGGCGGCTGGACCTGGTCGGACAACTTCTCGGCCGCCGCGGCGACCGCCGAGAGCCGCGAGCGGCTCGTTTCGTCGTGCATCGACCTCTACCTGAAGGGCGACCTGCCGAGGGTCGGCCATCTCGGCGGCCCCGGCGCCGCGGCCGGCGTCTTCGACGGCATCGACGTCGACTGGGAGTGGCCGGTCAACGGCGGCGAGACGGCCAACGCCTCCCCCGCCGACCGTGAGAACTTCCTCGCGCTCATGGAGGAGTTCCGCCGCCAGCTCGACGCGTACGGCGCCGAGACGGGCGAGGACTACCTGCTGACCGCGTTCGCCCCCGCGGGCGGCTGGAACACGAACGCGGGCGGCTGGACCGACCCGCGCCTCTTCGACGTCGTCGACTGGCTCAACATCCAGGGCTACGACTACGCGGGCGGCTGGACGGGCAACACGGGCCACCAGGGCAACCTGCACCCCGACGGCTCGAACAACTGGGGCCTCGCCCTCGACAACGCGGTCGGCCTCTACACGGCCGCCGGCGCCCGGCCGGAACAGCTCAACGTCGGCATCCCCGCCTACGGCCAGGGCTGGACGGGCGTGACCGTCGGCGACCGCGCCGTGTGGACGCCCGACCCCGCCGTCAGCTCGATCGGCACGAAGCCGTACTACGAGATCCGCTCGATCGGCGAGGGCTACTACGACCCCGCGATCGGCGCCTCCTGGCGCTACGACGCGGCGACCGGCCAGTGGTGGAGCCTCGACGACCCGAAGTCGGTCGAGCAGAAGGCCGAATGGCTCGCCGAACAGGGCTACGGCGGCGCGATGTGGTGGGACCTCTCGGGCGACTACCGCAACGAGCTCGGCGGCGCGCTCGGTGAGACGCTGCGCGCGGCCGAGGAGGGCCCGCTCGGCTGATTCCCCGGAGGACGGCGGATGCCTCGGAGCGGGCACGCTCCGAGGCATCCGTGCTGCTCGCGGTCGCGGGCCCGACGCGCGTCGCTACGCCGCCGGCGGGTTGCGCGCGACGATCTCGTAGGAGAGCGGCAGCCAGTGCTCGGCCGGCCAGCCGTACATGCCCTCGCCGAGCGCGGGCGTCGCCGGGTAGATCTGCCACGGCACCGAGTAGTGCTCGTCGAACGCCTCGATCTCGAGGCCGGCGTCGCGCAGCGCGCCGAGCACCGTGCTGAGCGGATGCAGCCATTCCCAGTTGCGGGAGTTGACGAGCTTCGCCCCGGGGTCGGCGTAGTCGCTCGGATCGTCGAGCACGTCGGGCTGCCCGGCGTTGTCGTACGCGTAGCTGATCGTCGGCAACCCACCGGGTCCGTCGGCCCCGTCGAGCACCATCGCCGACGGATGCCCCTCGGCGAAGTACAGGCGACCGCCCGGCTTCAGGAACCAGGCGACGATGCGCGCCCACTCGGCGATGTCGGGCAGCCAGTTGATCGTGCCCCAGGTCGCGAAGACGAGGTCGAACGACTCGGGCTCCGGCAGCATGTGCCGGGCGTCGTAGACGTTGGACTCGATGAACCGCGCGCGACCTTCGACGCCGAGCTCGGCGGCCATGCGCCGAGCCTCGGCGACGGCCGCGGGGGCGAAGTCGATGCCGACCGCCGTCGCGCCGCGGTTCACGAGCGAGAGCGTGTCCGAGCCGAAGTGGCACTGCAGGTGCAGCACCCGGACGCCCTCGAGGCCGTCGGGATGCAGCCGGTCGATGCCGGCCGCGGCGATCGGGTCGAGCACTCCCCCGCCGGCGCGCAGCGGCGCCTGGTCGTAGAAGTCGCTCGCCAGGTGCACCCCGACGCGCTCGTCCCAGTTGGCCCGGTTGTCGTCGAGCCACTCGCCGTCGCGCAGGTCGAAGCCCATCGTCAGTCGCCTGAACCGCCGTCGGTCGTGCCGCCGTCGGTCGTGCCGCCGTCGGTCGTGCCGCCGCCCGACTCGTCGGTCAGGGCGATCATCTTCGAGATGATGTCGGCCAGCTGCGCGTCGGCCTGGCCGTATGCGGTCCAGTCGCCCTCCGCGAGTGCGGTCTTCTTGTTCTTCAGCGCCTGCTTGGCCTGGTTCAGCAGCGCCTGCATCTCGTCGCTCGGCGTCTCGGGCGTCGTCGGCGTCGAACCGCCGTTCTCGCCCTCGCCGCCCGGCTCGGGCTCGACGTTCTCGTCGCCCGTGGTCGCGCCCGAGTCACCGCCGAACAGCACGTTCAGCGCCTGGTCGAGCGTGTCCTGGAAGGCGATCTGGTCGCCGAACGCGACGAGCACCTTCTGCAGCAGCGGGTAGCTCGTGTTGCCCGTCGACTTCACGTAGACCGGCTGCACGTAGAGCAGTCCCCCGCCGACGGGCACCGTGAGCAGGTTGCCGTTGATGACGTCGGACTGGCCCTGCTTCAGCAGGTTGAGCGACTGCGACACGCTCGGATCGGAGTTGAACTTCGCCTGGACCTGGCCGGGGCCGGGCACGTTGTCGTCCTCGGGGAGCGTGAGCAGCCTGAGCTTGCCGTAGCCGTCCGACCGCTTGCCGTCTTCTGCACCTGCGTCGGAGTCGACCGCGAGATACCCGCGCAGCACGTTGCGGCTCTGGTCGCCCCGCGCCTCGGGGATGAACGTCGAGTAGAGCGAGTAGGCCGGTGCGTCCTGGCCCGGCATCTGCATCGTCAGGTAGTACGGCGGCTGCAGCAAGGCGGTGTTCGCGCCCGCGGTCGGCTCCTTCGGCGTCGTCCACGCGTCTTCGCGCGAGTAGAACGGACTCGCCTCGGTGACGTGGTAGCGGCCGAGCACGGCGCGCTGCACCTTGAACAGGTCGGACGGGTAGCGCACGTGGCTCATGAGCTCACCCGACATCTTGCTCATCGGCTCGACCGTCGTCGGGAAGACCTTCTGCCATGTCTGCAGCATGGGGTCCTCTTCGTCCCACGCGTAGAGCGTGACCGTGCCGTCGTAGGCGTCGACCGTGGCCTTCACCGAGTTGCGGATGTAGTTGACCTCGTCGAACGCGAGCGACGGGGTGAGGCCTTCGCTGTCGGCGATCGCCTCCGACATGCTCACCTTGTTCGAGTACGGGTACTGGTCGCTCAGCGTGTACCCGTCGACGACCCACACGATGCGCCCGTCGACGACGGTCGGGTAGGTGTCGGAGTCGAGCGTGAGGTACGGCGCGACCTTCTGCACGCGCTGGATCGGGTCGCGATCGTAGAGGATCTGCGAGTCGGTCGTGACCTCGTCGGAGAGGAAGATCTGCTCCGACTGGAACTTGAGCGCGTAGACGAGCTTCGTGAACACGTTGTCGAGCTTCGGCCCGCCGTCGCCCGCGAAGGTCGTCTGCGTCTGCTGCTCGTTGTCGCCGCCCGCCGGGTAGTCGAGCTCGATCGGATCGCTGCCCTTCGGGCCGCCCACGATCGAGTACTGCGGCGATCCCTCGCCGAAGTACACGCGAGGCTCGAAGTCGCCGAGCGTGCCCGACTGCGGGATGCCGGACTGGATGAAGACGGGCTGGCCGTCGACCGAGCGCTGGTTGCCGGCCGCGGCGACGAGGCCGTAGCCGTGCGTGTACACGAGGTGCGAGTTGAACCAGGTCTCGGCGTCGCCGAGGCCCGAGAGCTTGACGTCGCGGACGGCGACCACGGTGTCCTGGGTCTCACCGTCGATGTCGTAGCGGTCGACGTCGAGCTGCTTCGGGAACTGGTAGTACTGGCGGAACTGCTCGAGCTGTTCGAAGGCGGGCGAGATCACGAGCGGGTCCATCAGGCGGATGTTCGCGGTCGTCTCGGCGTCGGAGCGGAGCGCGCCCGGCTCGGCGTCGGTCTTCGCCTCGAACGGGATCTCCTCGACCTCCGCGACGCCGTACGCGTCGCGGGTGAGGTCGATGTTGCGCTGGATGTACGGCGCCTCGAGCGACTTCGCGCTCGGGTCGACCTGGAAGCGCTGCACGACCCACGGGTAGAGGGTGCCGATGAGCAGGCTCGTGACGATGAGCAGCGCCGTGCCGATGAGGGGCAGCCGCCACCTTCCGATGATCGCGGTCACGAAGAAGAGCACGGCGACGACGACCGCGACACCGGCGAGGATGCCTCGGCCCGGGATCACCGCGTTGACGTCGGTGTACGCGGCGCCCGTGATGAGCGAGCCCGATTCGGTGACGGTGGCGTACTGGTCGAGCCAGATGCTGATGCCCTGCAGCAGGAGGTAGATGCCCGCCGTGACCGCGATCTGGATGCGCGCCGACTTCGAGATGACGACCTCGCGGCCCGAGACGCGGATGGCTCCGTAGAGGTAGTTCGTCGCGATGACGAGCAGCACCGAGAGCAGGACGACCGCCGACGCGAAGCCGACGACCCCGCGATAGAAGGGGAGCTCGAAGATGTAGAACCCGATGTCGAGGCCGAACTGCGGGTCGGTCTGCCCGAACGGGGTGCGGTTCAGCCACGCGAGGGTGACCTCCCAGCGGCTCGAGGCGGAGACACCGGCGAAGACGCCGAGGACCACCGGGATGCCGTACATGGCGAGCCGGCGGAGCGGCTCGAACACCTCCTGGTAGCGGTCGAGCTGCGAGTTGAGCTTCGCGTACACCGGGCGCGTGCGGTACGCGATCTGGATCGAGCCCCACACCGGCAGGGCCATCGCGAGGAAGCCGATCACGAACAGCGAGGCACGGGCGATCCACTCGGTGGTGAGCACCGAGAGGAATCCGAGCTGCTGGTACCAGAGCACGTCGGCGTAGAGGCCGGTGAACACGAAGAACGCGATGACGAGCACCACCACGATGCCGATCGTGATGGCGATCGGCGCGCGACGGCGCGGAATCCTCGGTTCTTGCGGCTGTGCTGACACTCTCGGCCTCATGTTCGGTCGGGATGGGATCGGGACTCCATCCTAGAGTCGCGATGCTTGGAATCTGCTGGTCAGGAGGCGTCGCACGACGGGTAGGAACCCGTCACCTCGCCGTCGGCGAGGTCCTCGACGATCGTGCGCGCCTGGTCGAGCGTCGACACCGCGAAGACGTTCAGGCCGTCGGGGACATGCCCGACCACCTCGTCGCAGTTCGACTCGGGCGCGAGGAACCAGTCGGCGCCCGCGCCCTCGGCACCCCACAGCTTCTGGCGGATGCCGCCGATCGGGCCCACCCGGCCCGCCGAGTCGATCGTGCCGGTGCCCGCGACGACCTCGCCGCCGGTCATGGCGCCCGGCGTCAGCTCGTCGACGATGCCGAGCGCGAACATCATGCCGGCGCTCGGGCCGCCCACGTTGTCGAGCTGCAGTTCGACGTCGACCGGGAACTCGTAGTGCATGCGAACGCCGACCCCGAGCACGGGCGTGCCCCCGTTGTCGACCGGTGTCACCTCGACGGTCTGCTGCTCGCCGTCGCGCTCGATCACGATCTCCGCCGGGTCGTCCGTGCCGTGCTCGCCGACCGCCTCCTGCAGTTCGCCGATCGAGTGCACCGGGGTGCCGTCGAGCGAGACGATGACGTCGTCGGGCTCGATGACCCCGGCCGCGGGCGAGTCGTCGAGCAGCGACACGACGGTCACCTCGCGGGGGAAGTCGTAGCCCAGCTCCACGAGCGCCGCCGCGATCGCGTCCTGCTGGGAGTCGACCATCGCGGCCTGGTTCTGCGCATCGCGGTCGGAGTTCGACACGCCGGGCGGGAAGACGGCCTCGATCGGCATGACCGAGCGCGTGCGGTCGAACCATGCCGTCATCACCTCGATCCAGCTGGGGGTGTTGCCGGGCTTGCCGAACACGGAGACCGTGAGCAGGTTGAGCTCGCCGTCGGTCGGGTAGGTCGTCTCGCCGGGGATGTGGATCAGCGGCACCTCATCGCCATCGGCGTTCTCGGCCGAGCCGAGGGTGTCGTAGACGGGACCGGGCGCCTCGATCACGTAGGGCGACGGCATCACGGCGAAGACGAGCCCGATCACGACCGCGACCGTGACGGAGCCCCAGCCGATGCGCTCGCGGAGCGACCACTCGTGCCGGTGATGCGCCGACGACGAGTCGTCGGAGAAGAGGGCCATCGGGCATCCTTTCGCGCCGATCGCAGCGGGTGCGGGGGTTGCGGGGGCGGCCAGGCCGGCGCTGTTCGCGAAGGGCGGACACCCGAAGAGCCAGCCTAGGCCATTTCCCGGTCGCCACCCGGGATCGTCGCGTTACGGTTGAAGCGACGAGACGTGGAGGTGGCGCACGTGGCCGATCAGCAGGGTGAACCCGGCGACCGGAGCCCGGAGGACGAGTTCCGCGAGATGCTGCGGGAGCTGCTCTCGGGTGCCGGTGGCATCGACCCGTCGAAGCTCGCCGGCGCGGCCGGCCTGCCCGACGACCCGGCGAGCGTCGCGGCGCTGTTCGGGCAGTTGCAGCAGGCGATGAACCACAGCGGCGACGGCATCGACTGGAGCATCGCCACCCGACAGGGCGAGGAGCGCGCCGCGGCGGGCCAGCAGCAGATCTCCGACGCCGAGCGGGCCCGGTTCGACCAGGCGTTCCAGGTCGCCTCGCTGTGGCTCGACGAGGCGGTCGACTTCTCGTCGCTGCCGCAGACGCCCGAACTCCTCACCCGCAGGGCGTGGGTCGCCGCGACGATGCCGATCTGGACGCAGCTGGCCGAACCGGTCGCCCTCTCGATCTCCGACGCGCTCACGCGCGTGATGCTCGAGCAGGCGCCCGAAGAGATGCGCGGCATGATCGAGAATGCGAGCCGCATGCTGCGCGGCATCGGCGGCACGCTGTTCGCCATGCAGCTCGGCCAGGTCGTCGGCCAGCTCTCGACCGAGGTCGTCTCCGGCGGCGACGTCGGGCTGCCCCTGCTCGACGACTCGCGGGCGGCCATCCTGCCGCAGAACGCCGCCGAGTTCGGCCAGGGCCTCGACATCCCCACCGACCAGGTCGAGTTGTACCTCGCCGTGCGCGAGCTCGCGCACGCTCGGCTCTTCCGCCACGCGCGGTGGCTGCGGCTGCACTTCATCACGGCGATCACCGCGTTCGCGAAGGGCATCGACATCGACACCGACCGGCTCGAGCAGCTGGCCGAGGGCTTCGACCCCTCGAACACCGAAGAGCTGCGGCAGGCGGTCGTGTCGGGTGCGCTGATCCGCCCGAAGAGCGAGGCGCAGCAGGGCGCCCTCGCCCGCCTCGAGACGATGCTCGCGCTCGTGGAGGGCTGGGTCGACGCCGCCACCGCCGACGCGACCGGCCGACTCCCCCGTACCGACGCGATCGCCGAGACGATCCGACGGCGACGTGCGTCGGGCGGCCCCGCCGAGTCGGCGTTCGCGACGCTCGTCGGCCTCGAGCTGCGTCC
Organism: Agromyces sp. NPDC055658; assembly: GCF_053618155.1. NCBI lineage: Bacteria > Bacillati > Actinomycetota > Actinomycetes > Micrococcales > Microbacteriaceae > Agromyces > Agromyces sp. NPDC055658. The sequence goes on from NZ_JBSHHD010000010.1 coordinate 62,401, forward strand.
GCGCCGCCTCCGCGAGGCGACCGCGATGTGGCGGGCCGTCACCGACGCGGTCGGCGTCGAGGCGCGCGACGCGCTGTGGGCGCATCCCGACCTCCTGCCGACGGCCGACGACCTCGACGACCCGAGCGGGCTCATCGCACGGCTCACCGGTGCCGACAGCGCCGAGAACGAGGCCGACGACGAGTTCGACCAGGCCCTCGAGCAGCTCCTCCGCGGCGAGACGCCGGCCGGCCCCGGAGAAGACGGCGAGTCGCCCGAGGCCTGAGCGCTCATCGCACGAGGGCACCCTGTGGAAGGATTCCGCGGCGGTGTCGGGTCCTGGGGCATGCTCTCGGCATGGCTCCGCGAATCGATCCGGCCCTCCCGCTCGTCTGGCGCTCGCCCGTCGAGCTGCAGCTCGGCGCCGAGACCCCGCGCGTGATCATCGACGACCCCGGCCCGCTCGAGACCGGGCTCATCGGCCTGCTGCGCCACGGCGCGAGCCTCGCGACGGTGCGCACGATCGGCGCCGGCCTCGACGGGTCTCCCGGCGACATCGATCGCGTGCTCGCGCTGCTCGCGCCGGCGTTCGTCGCGGACTCCGACGAGGCCGACGACGCCTCCGACCGTGCACCCGCCGAGACGGGGGCGCGGGCACTCGTCGTCGTCGACGGGCCGGCACCCTTCGCCGCGCGCCTGTCGGCCATGCTCGCCCATCTCGGCCACGCCACGACCACCCCCGCCGAATTCGACGGCGCCACGGCCGCCGCGGTGCCTGCGCTGGCGGTCCTCGCCGCGCACTGGGTCGTGCCGCCCTCGCAGCACCTGCGCTGGCTCCGGGCGGACGTGCCGCACCTCGTCGTCGTCGATGACGACCGGGGCTGGCGCGTCGGGCCGCTCGTCGAGCCCGGCCGCGGGCCGTGCGTGCGCTGCCTCGAGCTCGAGCGACGCGATCGCGACCCGGCATGGCCGGTGATCGCCGCGCAGCTCGCCGGTTCCCCGGCACCGTCCCTGCCCCGAGGCATCCGCGCGCTCTTCGACGCCGCCGTCGCGGCGGCCGGTGCCGTCGACGATCGACTCCGGCGCGGCGACGAATCGCTCATCGCGGCGAGCCTCAGACCGGGCGAGACGTCGCCGTCGACCTCCTATCGGCCGCATCCGGAGTGCGGGTGCCGAGCTCCTGCAGGAATCGCGACGGCTCCCGCTCCCCTCGCTGGCCGTCGCCCTGCCGGGCCCAGCTCAATCGCAGGCGTCGCCGTGCCCGCGTGAGGCCGACGTAGAGCAGTCGCCGCTCCTCGTCGATGGCGTCGAAGCCCTTGGCGTACGCGATCGGCAGCATGCCCTCGTTGAGGCCGACGAGGAACACCTCGTCCCATTCGAGGCCCTTCGCCGAGTGCAGCGTCGCGAGCGTCACCACCGCGAGCGCGGGCTCGTGCTGGGCCTCGGCGCGCGCGCGGAGGTCGTCGGCGAACTGACGGAAGGTCGTCCCGGCGGGGGCGTCGTCGACGAGTCGGGCGATCGCGTTGAGCGACTCCCACCGTGCGCGCACCGCGCCCGGCCCGTCGGGCGCCTGCACGCTCCAGCCGAGCGAACGCAGCACGTCGCTCACCGACTTGAACAGCGGTTCGCCCGTGATCGTGAGCGCGGCGGCCCGGAGCGCGTGCACCGCCTGGCGCACCTCGGGCTGGTCGAAGAACCGCGCCGCGCCGCGAACCCGCGACCCGACGCCGACCTCGTCGAGCGCGTGCTCGAGGATCGCCGACTGGGAGTTGACGCGCATGAGCACCGCGATGCGATCGGGCGTCACGCCCGCATCGACGCGATCGCGGATGAGCGTCGCGACGCCCCTCGCCTCGGCGAGGTCGTTCGCGTACTCGGTGACCTCGGGTTCAGGGGCATCCGCCCGCCCGTCGGTGACCGCCTCGAGGCGCAGGGCGCCCTCGCGGCCCCGCATCAAGCGGTTCGCCGTGTCGACGATCGGCCCGGTCGACCGGTAGTTGCGCTCGAGCCGCACGATCGTCGCATCGTCGTAGCGGCGCTCGAAGCCGAGCAGGTAGTCGCTCGTCGCGCCGGCGAACGAGTAGATGGTCTGGCTCGCGTCGCCGACGACGCACAGCTCGGTGCGATCGCCGAGCCAGAGTTCCAGCAGGTGCTGCTGCGCCGGCGAGACGTCCTGGTACTCGTCGACGATGAAGTGCCGGTAGCTCTCGCGCACCTGCAGCGCGACGGATGCCTCGGTCTCGATCATCCCCGCGGTGGTGAGCAGCACGTCTTCGAAGTCGATCATGCGCCGCTCGTCCTTGACCTGCTCGTACGCCTCGACGAGCTCGACGAACTGCTCGATCGTGAGCCGCCCGGGGGCGCCGCGGCCTTCGAGCCGGGCGCGATACGCCTCGGGGCCGTGCAGGCCGACCTTGCGCCACTCGATCTCCGCGGCGACGTCGCGCAGGGTCGGCGTGTCGACCTTGAGGTTCACCCGCTCGGCCGCCTGCCCGAGCGCACGCCCCTTGTAGTCGAGCACGCGCGGCGCCGGTCCGCCGACGACGATCGGCCAGAAGTGGTTGAGCTGCGCCAGCGCGGCGGCGTGGAACGTGCGTGCGCGCACGGCACCGGCGCCGAGCGCCGCGAGTCGCCCCCGGAGCTCGGCCGCTGCACGGGCGGTGAAGGTGAGGGCCATCACCCGCGCGGGATCGTACGAGCCCGAGGCGACGCCGTAGGCGATCCGGTGCGTGATGGCCCGGGTCTTGCCGGTACCGGCGCCGGCGAGCACGCAGACCGGTCCGTGCAGCGCCTCCGCCACGATGCGCTGCTCGTCGTCGAGCCCGTCGAGCAGCGGGTCGCCGGTGGTGCGGGCGTCGACGTCGGTCACGTGCCCGACCGCTCGGCGACCGCGGATGCGCGGTCGGGTTCCTGCGGGGCGGTCTCGACCGGGCCGCCGTACCACTGTTCGATGAGCCACCGGGCGATCGAGGTCGCCCCGGGCAGGAGCACCCCGCCCCACGCGTCGGCCAACTCGTCGCGCGTGAACCACCTGAGCTCGAGGATCTCCTCGCCGTCGGGGGTCGCGGTCGCCGGGTCCGCGCCGGGGGCGACTCGCGCGGCGAAGCCGAGCATGAGGCTCGCAGGGAACGGCCACGGCTGCGAGGCGCGGTACTCGACCCGGTCGACGGCGATGCCGGCCTCCTCGGCGATCTCGCGCACGACCGCCTCCTCGAGCGACTCGCCCGGCTCCACGAAGCCGGCGAGCAGCGAGAACCGGCGCTGCTCCCACAGTGCGTTGGAGCCGAGCAGCAGGCGGTCGTGGTCGTCGGTGACGAGCATGATCACCGCGGGGTCGGTGCGCGGGAACAGCATTGCGTCGTCGCGGTCGCAGCGCCGGACCCATCCGGCCTGGCCGGGTGAGGTGGTGGAGCCGCACCGAGGGCAGAATCCGTGCGCTGCATGCCAGTTCGCGAGGGCGAGCGCCTCGACGAAGAGACCGGCGTCGAGCGCGTCGACGGCCGTGGCCACGGCTCGGAGGCCCTGCCAGCGCGCAGCCTCGGGCTCGAGCGCGGCGGCCGTGTCGTCGTCGACGACGCGCGCCTCGTACGCGAAACGCGGATCGCGACCGAGGTAGATGCGCAGGTCGCCCGCCGGGGCCGCCGACGGCCGACGCAGCTCGAGCGCCGGCGCCGACCCGTCGACCTGCTCGGCCAGCAGCACGCGGTCGCCGTGCACGAAGAGCACCCGCGAGGCCGGGTCGGCGTCGAACGAGGACTCGAATCCGGGAGCGGTGCGGCGCCCGGCGTCGCGATCGATCACGGCCCGCGCGAACGGCGGCAGCGGGTCGTGCTCGGTCACTGGGCCCCTCTCACTGCGGTCTGCGGGAGTCGCCACCGCGGCTGCGGAGTCAGCGGGAAGGTGTGGCGGTCGCCCCTCGCCCGAAGATGCCTGCTTAAGCTGAATGCCATGGCCAGACCCCCTCTCACTCTAGCCGCGTTGGCCACGGCGGCGGTGCCCGGACTCGAGGTCAACGCGGCACGCGCGCACACGCGCCGCAGCCACGGGGCGTACGACGCCGTCGAGTTCCGCACCACCGACGGGCGCCACCTGATCATCCGCGTCCCGCGCACGCAGGCCGCCGAGTCCGAGCAGTCGGCCGACCTCGTCGCGCTCCGCGCGCTCACCCCCGGCATCCGCAGCAGGCTGCCGTTCGCCGTTCCGACGTTCGTCGGCCAGGCGCCCGTCGACGGCACGCGCGCCGTCGTCACCGACTTCCTCGAGGGCGGGATCTCGACCCCCGATGAGCTCACCTCGCACGACCGCCTCGCCGAATCGGTCGGCCTCGCGATCGCCGCGATCCACTCGCTGCCCGCCGGGTTCGTCGGCGACGCCGGCCTCACCCGCCAGTCCGCCGACGGCGCGCGGGAGTCGGTCGTCGCGCTCGTCGGCCGCGCCGCCGACACCGGGCACCTCCCCGCGGCGCTGCTGCGCCGGTGGGAGGAGGCGACCGACGACGACACACTGTGGCGGTTCCGCCCCACGGTCGTGCACGGCGGGCTCACCGCCGACGTCATCCTCAACGACGGCGAGACCGTAACCGGTGTGCTCGGCTGGTCGGGCCTCGCCGAGGGCGACCCCGCCCGAGACCTGCACTGGCTGCTCACCTCGCGCGGGGCGGCGGCCGAGCGGGCGCTCGGCGCGTACGTCGCGGCTCGCGAGGGCGGCGCCGACGCGCACCTGCCCCAGCGCGCCCTGCTCTACGGCGAGCTCGAGCTGGCGCGTTGGCTGCTGCACGGCGTCGACGAGCACGACCAGGCCGTCGTCGACGATGCGATCGGCCTGCTCGACGGGCTCGTCGAGAGCGTGCACGACCGCTCGAGCGAGCCGCTCTCGCCCGAGACGGGGCCCATCCTCGCCGTCGGCGATGTCGAGCGGATGCTCGACGAGACCCCTCACGACCGGCTTCCCTCCGACCGTGGCGGCGCCATGCTCACCGACAGCTACGACTTCTCGGCCCTGCAGTCGGGCGAGACGCCGATGGATGCCACGGCCCCGATCCCGCTCGACCTCAGCGACTGGGGCGATGCCGCCCCGCCGCGTTCGCCGGGGACCGCGGACAGCTCGAGCGAGGGGACGGACGGCGCCGGCGCTCAGGCAGGTGACGACTCGCGTGACGACGCCGACGACCAGGCCCGGCGCAACTCCGCCTCGTCGTAGAGGGCGTCGGGGCGGATGACCCGATCGTCTTCGACGAAGTAGAACACCGCGTCGACGGTCGACGGATCGACTCCGGCCCAGTGGGCGTACGCCAGTCGGTACAGCGCGAGCTGGGTCTGCTTGAGCTCGAGGTCGCGAGCATCGCGCGGCGCCTTGCCCGTCTTCCAGTCGACGACCTGCACGGCGATGCCCCGCGCGCCCAGCTCCGACGACGGGTCGACGTCGTAGACGGCGTCGAGCTTGCACACGAAGACGTTCTCGCCGAGCGGAAGGTGGAGTTCGAGCTCGACGGCGGCCGGTCGGCGGTCGCCCCACTCCGATGCCGCGAACCGCTCCTGCAGCGCACGGAGCCGATCGGGCGAGTCGTCGACGAGTGCGCCGCCGGCCGGGTCGTCGTCGAGTTCGACGAGCAGCGCATCGAGCTCGTCGAGCCCGGCCGGGGCGCTGCCCTCGATCGCGCCGATCGAGCGCTGCTCGACCCATTCGTGGAACAGCGTGCCGATGCGGGTCGCCCGGAACGGGCGCTGCGGCATCGGCCGGCGCAGCGCCGCCGCGACCTGGAGCGGGTCGTCGACGTAGTCCTTGAAGCGCGAGGCGGGGACGCGGACGGGGATCTCGGGCGCCGCGTCGGGTTCGTGCCTGCGCCGGCGCTCTTCGAGGAGCAGCCGGAGCTCGTCGGCCAGCCGCGGTCCGATGCCCTGGCCGGTGGGTCGGGTCGCCGCGAGCCGCACCGCCTCGGCCGCCGCCTCGACGGCATCGCGACGCCGGCCGAGCGGATCGAGCGGCCAGCGAACCCGCTCGGTCGAGCCGGTTCGCGGGTTCTCGGCTTCGGCGGGGGTGCTCGGCAGCGCATCGGCCGCGATCACGCCCGCGACCGCGAGTTCGCGCAGGAACGGGCTCGGCTCGCGGGCCGTCTTCTGGGTCGACCACCACGAGCCGGTGAGCAGCAGCTCGGACTTCGCCCTCGTGACCGCCACGTAGGCGAGTCGGCGCTCTTCCTCGGCGTGGCGCTCACGGTTCTCGTCGGCGAAGGCGGTGACGGCCTCGTCGAACTCGGCCTGGCTCTGGACACCTCGCCACTGCAACTCGGGCAGCTCGTCGTGGTCGCCCTTGAACTCGTTCGGCAGCTCGCCGAACGACAGCCAGCCCTTGGTCGAGCGCGGCTTCGACGGCACCTCGGCGTCGACCATGCGGGGAATCGCGACGAGGTCCCACTCGAGCCCCTTCGACCCGTGGATGGAGAGCAGCTGCACCGCCCCCGGCTCGGGTTCGTCGTGACGGGGCGAGAGCCGATCGCGCTGCTCGGCCTCGGTGAGCCACGCGAGGAACGCCCCGAGCGTCGGCTGCTCGGCCATCTCGACGAAACCGACGAGCAGTTCGTCGAACGCCTCGAGGCTCGGCGCTCCGAGCGGCTGCGCCGCGTTCGCGGCGACCTCGACGTCGAGCAGGAGCTCTTGTTGCACGAGGTTCACGAAGTCGACGAGCCCGAGTCCCGCGCGGCGGCGCAGCGACTGCAGCTGCGCTCCGGCGCGGCGCATGCGCGCGAGGCCGACCGGGCTGAACGCGCGGAGCGCCGAGTGCTGGTCGGGCGCCGTGAGCACGAAGTCGAGGGCGTCGACGATCGAGGGCGACTCGTCGACGGCGATCGACGAGCGCAGCCCCCTGCGCACGTCGTCGTCGAGGCGTCGCATCGCGAGGTCGCGGTCGGCGAGCCACTTGGCGAGGCCGCGGAGTGCATCGAGGTCGGCGGCCCCGATGCTCCACCTCGCGCCGCCGAGCACGCGGACGAGCTCGGAGCCCGCCGACGGATCGTGGAGCACCCGCAGCACGCACACGAGGTCGGCGATCACCGGCTGGTCGAGGAGACCGGCCATGCCGAGCACGTGCACGGGCACGCCCCGGGCCCGGAGCGCCTCGGTGAAGACCTCGGCGTTCGCGAAGGTGCGGCAGAGCAGCGCGCCGCTCGGGCGATCGCCCGTTCGGCCGAGGCGCGTCGCGAACCACTCGGCGACACGGGCGGCCTCGGCCTCGATCGTCTCGGCCCAGGCGACCTCGAGCCGGCCGGGCCCCGCGAACGGCGAGGCCGTGAGCGGTGCCTTCGGAATGCCGGCGTCGAGCGGGGCGATGAGCACGTTGGCGGCGTCGAGCACGATGCGGGGATTGCGCCAGCTCGTGGAGAGGTCGTAGACGGCCGCAGCGCCGGTCGTGGCGAAGTCGCGCCCGAACCGGGCGAGGTTCGCCGCGCTCGCGCCGCGCCATCCGTAGATCGACTGGTCGGGGTCGCCGACGGCCATGACCGGATGGTCGGCGAAGAGTGCCGACAGCAGGCGGGTCTGCACGACGCTCGTGTCCTGGTACTCGTCGAGCAGCACCGTGCGGTAGCGCTCGCGGTGCGCCGTCGCGACCTCGGGGTGCTGCTCGCAGATCGCGAGCGCGAGCGACACCTGGTCGGAGAACTCGACGAACCCGCGCTGCTGCTTCGCCGCAGCATAGGCGTCGGCGAGCTCGAGCAGCGGCGGAAGCGCCCCGACCACTCCGAGGGCGTCGACGAACGACGCGAAGTCGGTGCGCTTGCGCGGCGCCTCGATCGGCAGTCCCTCCATCTGCAGGAAGTCGCGCACCATGACGCGCACGTCGCGACTGTCGGCGACGTTCTCGGCGAGCGCCCGGCTGAGGCCCAGCACGGCGCCCGTGACGCGGTCGAGCGAGGCGTCGAGCTCGACGAGGCGGGGATCGGCCGATGCCTGCGCGACCGACCGCGCCAACTGCCAGGCCGATGCCTCGCCGAGCACCGAGGCGTCGGGCTCGCGACCGATCAGCATGGCGTGCTCGCGGTAGATCGCGCTCGCGAACGCGTTGTACGTGCCGACGGCGGCGGACTCGAGCGGGTCGAGCACGACCTCGGCGATGCCCTCGTCGACGAGTTGCCCGACTCGCTCGCGCACCCGCTCGGCGAGCTCGCCGGCCGCCTTGCGGGTGAACGTGAGCCCGAGCACCTCCGGCACTCCGACATGGCCGTTGGCGAGCAGCCACACGACGCGGTTCGCCATCGTCTCGGTCTTGCCGCTGCCGGCGCCCGCGACGACGATGCTCTGGCCGAACGGGTCGGCCTCGATGACGGCCCGCTGCTCGGGCGTCGGCGCGTGCAGGCCGAGTCGCGATGCGATGTCGAGCGCGCTGAGCCCCGCGCCCGTCGACGCCGATGACGCGCTCACGCGGACACCGCCGGGATCAGGTGCACCCGGTACTGCCAGGCGCCGAACCTCGAGCCGAAGCCGAGCTCGGCGGGCCCGTCGAAGCCCGACGCGGCCATCGTGCGCGCGACGTCGGCGAGCCGCTCGCGGAACTCGCCCTCTGCCTCGTCGTCGAACGGCTGCTGCGCCCGCTCGGTGTAGCCACGGCCGTGCGCCGGTCGTGCGACGTAGACGAGCTTCGCGCCGCCGAGCGATCCACCGCCGGGCACCGCCCCTGACCTGGCGGCCAGCTGGTACGCGGCGAGCTGCGGATGCGCCGCCGTCTGGGCCGCCGTCGGCGGGGTCCGGCCGGTCTTCAAGTCGACGATCACGGTCGTGCCGTCGGGCGAGACCTCGACCCGATCGATCGTGCCCGTGACGCGCACCCGATCGATCTCGAGCGTGAACCGCCCCTCGGCCTCGAGCAGCACCTTCTCGTCGTCGGCGAAGTTCGCGAGGTAATCGGCGGCGCCCTCGGTCATCTTGCGCGCGCCCCGGCGCTCGCGCTCGGCGACCCAGCCCGCCTCGAAGCGGAGTTCGTCGAGTCGGGCCGACACGCCCGCCCAGAGCGTCTCGACGCTCGTGTCGCCGTCGGCCCGGGCGCCGGCCTCTTCGACGACGGCGTGCACGATCGTGCCGATCGAGGCGGCGATGCCCGACGGGGGCGACGCGACGTGATCGATGAACCAGCCGAGCGGGGACTCCTCGACGCGGTCGATCTGCGACGGCGAGACCGCGACGACCGCCTCGGGGTCGCCGTCGAGGTCGACGAGCGGCGCCGAGGTCGAAGGCTCGGCCAGCCCGTACCAGTCGTCGGGATGGGCCCCGGCGACGCCGGCCTCGGCGAGCAGCGCGAGCGCCGCCGGCGCCTCGCCCGACGGCGACGCGACCGACTCGCGACGGAGCGCACCGACGAGGCCGCGCAGGTGCAGCGGGCGCGAGCGCGGCGTGCGCAGGCGGTCGGGCGCGTAGCCCATCAGCATCGAGGGCTGCTCGTCGTCGTTCGCGGTGCAGCTCAGCACCAGTTGCCGCTCGGCGCGCGACGCCGCGAGTGCGAAGAGCCGCAACTCGTCGCCCCGCACCGCGGCACGGGCCTCGGCGACCGTCTCGACCGACGGCACGGGCGCCCCGGACCGGAGGGCGCTCGCGGTGCGGGCGAGCAACCCGGCGTGCAGGAGCGTGCCGCGCGGGCGCAGGTTCGGCCATACTCCGTCTTGGAGGCCGGCGACGACCACGACGTCGAAGGCACGGCCGATGAGCGCCGGCGGCGTCGTGACGACCACCGACTCGGCCGCGCGCTGCGGCGCGAGCGAGTCCTCGGGCAGCTCGCTCGCGAGCACCTCGTCGATGAACCGGACGGCCGGCGCGTCGGGCTCTCGCTCGACGAACCGCTGCGCCGCGGCGAACAGGGCGACGGCGGCGTCGAGCGACCGGTTCGCCTCGTCGGCGAGCACGCCGGTGCCCGCCGCCTGCGGACCCCATTCGGCCGCGAGGGCGCTCGCGTTCCACACCGACCAGAGCAGCTCCTCGACCGTCCGGCCGCGCGCGGCCTCGGCTCGGGCGGCGGCCAGGAGCTTCGCAAGCCGTGCGGCCCGGCGCGCCGGTGCGGCGTCGATGGTGTCGAACCCGCCGGGTGCGGCGAGCGCCTCGACGAGCAGCTCGTCACCGGTGCGATCGCCGCCGCCCGCGAGTTCTTCGTGGCGGAGGGCGAGGCGGAGCCGCCTGAGCCCCACTGCGTCGAGCCGCCCGATCGGGCCCGTGAGCAGGCTCACCGCGAGCTCGGGGGTGAGGGGTTCGCGGTCGAGCACGAGCGAAACGGCCGAGAGGAGCGCGGCTGCCGCCGGCGCATCGCGCAGCGCCGTGCGCCCGGCGCCGCCGGCGGTCGGCACGTCGGCGAGCGCCAGCCCGCGCTCGAACGCGGGCACGTCGCCGCCGGAGCGGAGGACGACGGCCATCTTCGACCACGGCACGCCGTCGAGCAGGTGCCGTTCGCGGAGGAGCGCGGAGACCGCGCGGCACTCGGCCGCATGCGACGGCGCTTCGAGGCCGACGACGGACTCCAACGCGGGGCGGCCCTCGGCCGCGTCATCGGTGCGGTCGTACCGGTCGCCGCCGCGCACCGGCCGCGCCCCGCGACCTTCGTCGCCCGCACCGGCCCGGTCGCCCCGCTCGACGCCGGCGGCCCGGTGCGCCCCGCCGAGCGCGGCGCCGATGTGACCGGTGGCCGACTGCACGACGGCGCGCAGGGCGGCGTCGCCTCGATGCACCGTCGGCAGCACATGGCGTTCGACCGGCGCCCCGTCGAGCACGCCGGAGAGCGCACCGAGCAGTTCGGGCCGGCCGCCGCGGAATCCGTTGCTCGCGACGTCGGGATCGCCGATCGCGATCACCTGCACGCCGCGCGCGGCGAACGCGCCGAGCAGCGCCGCAGTCGCCTCTGTCGCCTCCTGCGCATCGTCGACCACGATGAGACGCAGCGCGGCCAGGCGCCCGAGGGCCTCGGCGGATTCGGCGTCGACCGTGCTGCGCCGCACGATCGCCGCGGCGAAGGCGGCGAGCTCGGCCGAGTCGTACTGGGTCGGGCGCACCTGCGCCTTGACCTCGTCGTACTCGGCGAGGAAGTCGGCGGCGGCCACCCATTCGGGCCGCCCGCACCGCTCGCCGAGTCGGGCGAGGGCCTCGGCGTCGACGCCGTGCTCGACCGCGCGCATCATGAGGTCGCGCAACTCGGTGCGGAAGCCCCGCAGCGCCCGCACCTCGGGCGAGAGCGGCTCGGGCCAGTCGGGCCCGAAGCCGTCGCGCACGCCGCCCTCGAGCAGTTCGCCGATGATGTGGTCGTGCTCGGCTCCGGTGAGCAGCGTGACGGGTCGGCCGGTGTAGGCACGCACGAGCTCGAAGGCGATCGAGTTCGCCGTCCTCGCGAGCGGCCCGCGCGTCGTGAGGCCGAGCCGCACCGCGAGCGCATCGCGCAGCGAGGTCGCCGCGGTGCGCGTCGCGGACACCACGAGCACCTCGTCGGCCGTGCCGCCCTCGCGCTCGATGCGGTCGGCGACGACCTCGATCGCGAGCGTCGTCTTGCCGCTGCCGGGCGCCCCGAAGACCGCCGCGTGCCCGCCGGAGACCAGACGGCGGACGAGCTCTGGAGCGGTTCGGGTGCCCTGCATGCCGGCAACGTTAACGGGTTCCGCCGACAGTGAACGCGAACGGCTCGCGCCTCGGCGATGTGTAGGGTTTCAGCAAGAGCAGAAAGGCGTACCGTGGACGTTCGCATCGGCATCCAGAACTCCCCCCGTGAACTCGGGTTCGAGACCTCCCAGTCGGCCGCCGAGGTCGAGCAGGCGGTCGCCGCGGCGCTCGCCGGGCAGGCCCCCCTGCTGAAGCTCGCCGATGACAAGGGCACCGTGTACGTCGTGCCCGCTGCTGCGCTCGCGTACGTCGAGATCGGCTCGGAGGAGTCGCGTCGCGTCGGATTCGTCGCCTGACGATGGAACTCCTCTTCGTCACGCTCGGCGGCGCCATCATCGGCATCGCCGCGCACTTCCTCTTCCCGCTCCGCAAGCTGCGGGGCGTCGCACTCGTGCCGGCGATCGGCGCGGGCGTCGCCGCCGTGGTCTGGGTGGCGCTCACCTGGCTCGGCTGGCCGTGGGACGGCGGATGGATCTGGGTCGTGTCGCTCGCCGCATCGGCGATCGCGTCCGCGGCCTCGGCCTGGCTCATCGGGCCTGGTCGCCAGAAGGCCGACGACGCCCGCTTCGAGCACCTCTCCCGGCACGGGCTCGGCAAGGCCTGACGGGCGTACCTGCCCGATCCGAACTCGTCCGTGCCCTCTGGCACGGGGGCGGTGTCAGGCCGTGAGCCCGAGCGCGTCCATGCGGCGGGTGTGCTCCGCGATGAGCTCGGTGAACACCGGCTCGACGCGATCGCCCGTGCGGTCCGCCGGCTCCGAGCCCCGCAGCGCCGAGCGCGCGATGAGCAGCGTGTCGCCGACGATGCTGCGTCCCCAGAGCGCGAGCCGGTCGGCGAGACCCGGTTCTGCCTCGATCGCGGCACGCAGTTCGGCGTCGAGCACCTCGCCGATCCCGCCGACGGCGAGGATCGACCGCACCCGCGCACGCAGTTCGACCGGCAGTCCCTCGGCCAGGCGGGTGAAGTAGTCGTCGAGCATGCCCGACGTCACGTGGATGCCGAGCATGAGCTCGTACTGGTCGGCGCCCGCGGTCGACTGCCCGAGCCGATCCGTCGCGGGCGCGAACGGCGCCATCACCGCGTCGGGTTCGACGTCCAGCCTGCGCAGCTCGGCGATGAGGTCGTGGTGCTTGCGCAGCGCGACGCCGGCTGCCGAGCTCAGCCGCTCCTTCGAGTGCATGGCCGCTGCGCCGATCACCGCCTGCGACAGGCTCTCGAAGAACTCGAGCTGGATGTACGCGGCCTGGCCGAGGAACGGCACCGGGTCGGGGACGAGCTCGGTGAAGTCGACCTTGGTGACCTCCGTCGGCGCGACCCGCGGACGCAGCCGCGGCAGCTCTTGACGCACGCCGCGCCGCTTGGACCAGAACACCACGCGAACAGCCTATCCGAGGCTCACAGGGAGTCTCCGATAGGGTGGTGGGGCATGCGGACGCTGGATCCGCGGCCGTGCGCCCGGGGATGAGTCGAGGCGCACCTTCCGACCTTCACTCTCGAAGCACGACCGACAGGCAGATCTTTGACCACTTTCACCGACCTCGGCATCGCGTCCGACATCGTCGACGCGCTCGCGGGCAAGGGCATCATCGATGCCTTCCCCATTCAGGAGCAGACCATCCCCCTCGCCCTCACCGGGCAGGACATCATCGGCCAGGCCAAGACCGGCACGGGCAAGACCTTCGGGTTCGGCCTGCCGCTCATCCAGCGCCTCGGCGACGACCCCGAGCACGGCGTCAAGGCGCTCGTCGTGGTGCCGACGCGCGAGCTCTGCGTGCAGGTGACCGAGGACCTCGAGCTCGCCACCTCGAACCGGCCCACGAAGATCGTGTCGATCTACGGCGGCAAGGCCTACGAAGGGCAGATCGAGCAGCTCAAGGCCGGCGCGCAGATCGTCGTCGGCACGCCGGGCCGCCTCATCGACCTCGCGAACCAGCGCCTCCTCTCGCTCGCCGACGTGCGCGAGGTCGTGCTCGACGAGGCCGACAAGATGCTCGACCTCGGCTTCCTCGCCGACATCGAGAAGATCTTCTCGAAGGTGCCCGCCGTGCGGCACACCATGCTCTTCTCGGCCACGATGCCGGGGCCGATCGTCGCGCTCGCCCGCCGCTTCATGTCGAAGCCGATCCACATCCGGGCGACCGACCCCGACGAGGGCCTCACGCAGGCGAACATCAAGCACCTCGTCTACCGCGCGCACTCGCTCGACAAGGACGAGGTGATCTCGCGCATCCTCCAGGCCGACGGCCGCGGCAAGACCGTCATCTTCACGCGCACGAAGCGTGCCGCCGCGAAGCTCGTCGAAGAGCTCAACGACCGCGGCTTCAACGCGGCCGCCGTGCACGGCGACCTCAACCAGGACCAGCGCGAACGCGCGATGGCCGCGTTCAAGGCGGGCAAGAAGGACATCCTGATCGCCACGGATGTCGCGGCCCGCGGCATCGACGTCGACGACGTGACCCACGTCATCAACCACACCATCCCCGACGACGACAAGACCTACCTGCACCGCGCGGGCCGCACCGGCCGCGCCGGCAAGACCGGCATCGCCGTCACGTTCGTCGACTGGGACGACCTGCACAAGTGGGCGCTCATCAACCGCGCCCTCGAGTTCGGCCAGCCCGAACCGACCGAGACCTACTCGTCGAGCCCGCACCTCTACACCGACCTCGACATCCCCGCCGGGACGAAGGGCCGCCTGAAGCCCGCCGCCCCCGCGGCGAGCGCGACGCGCTCGAGCACGGCCGGCCGGACCGAGGGCGACGCCGAGCGTGCTCCGCGCAGCCGCAACCGCCGTCGCACCCGCAACGGCGTGCCCGCGGGTGACGGCCAGGCGGTCGAGACCTCGGGCCAGACCTCCAAGGATGCCTCGGAGAAGGCTGCCGGCACCGGCACGCACGATGGCAAGGGCAAGGAGCACCACGACGGCAACGCCGCGCCTCGCCGTCGCCGTCGGCGGCGCGGCGGCAGCTCGGGCGGCGGGCAGACCGCCGCACCGGCGGCGCCGCAGGGCTGACCCCGACACCTCCACCTCGCGAGCGCGCAGGCCCCGTCGATGACGGGCGCCCGCGCGCTCGCGGCGTCTCAGCGCCCCACGAGTCGACGCGCTTCCGACGCCGCGGGCCTATTCGGGCGGCAGCACCGGCGCGCTGCCGCGCGCCTCGGCGACGAGCCGAGCGACCACGTCGGCCGCCGTGCGGCACTCCCCCAGGCGGTTCGGCTTGCCCGCGCCGTGGTAGTCGCTCGACCCGGTGATCTCGAGCCCGAACCTCGCCGCCAGTTCGCGCAGCCGGGGCTTGGCGTCGGCGCGGTTCTCGGGGTGGTCGACCTCGAGGCCGAACAGTCCGGCGTCGACGAGCTTGGCGAGGCGAGCGGGCGGCACGACCTGTTCGGCGCCGCGTGTGCCGGGGTGCGCGAGCACGGGCACGCCCCCGGCGGCGCGGATGAGGCGCACGCCCGTGAGCGGGTCGGGCGCGTAGTGCGGCTGGGCGTACCCGGCCCGAGGGTGCAGGATGCCGGCGAAGGCCGCCGAACGGGTCGCCGCATGCCCTCGGGCGACGAGCGCGTCGGCGATGTGGGGCCGTCCGATCGTCGCCCCCTCGACGGTCTGGTCGAGCACGTCGCTCCAGCTGAGGTCGTAGTCGCGCGCGATGCGCCGCACGATCTCCTCGGCGCGGGTGAGACGCGACTCGCGGATGCGAGCGGTCTCGGCGAGCAACGGCTCGTCGAGCGGGTCGACGAGGTAACCGAGCAGGTGCACGCTCGTGAACCCCTCGCGGGTCGACAGCTCCATGCCGGGGATGAGCGCGACGCCCGTCCCGGGCACCGCGGCGGCCGCCTCGGCCCAGCCGCTCGTCGAATCGTGATCGGTGAGCGCGACGGCCCGGAGCCCGGCGGCCGCCGCCTGCCGCATCAGTTCCGCCGGCGACTCGGTGCCGTCGGACACCACCGAGTGGGTGTGCAGATCGGCCTCGCCGATCGCGGCAGGAGCTCGCGACATCCCCCTATCGTATCGAGGGCGCCGTTCTCGGGGCCCTCTCAGAACCCGGCCCCGTAGGGTGGGTGGAATGCTCCCCCGCATCCTCGGCTGGGTCGTGATCGTCGGCACGGCCGCCCTCGCCGCCGTGCTCCTCTGGCCTCAGGCGTTCGGCTTGCAGAACCAGTGGATCGCGGCGCACGTCGTGGCGCTGCGCGGGGTCGCCGCCGTCTGCGGGGCGATCGTCGCGGTGCTGTTCCTCCTCCTCGCGATCCCGCGCCGCGGTCGTCGCTTCGCGATCGCCATGGCGATCGTGTTCGCCGTGTTCACCGCGGGCCAGGTCGCGGTGCTCGCGGTGCGTGGCACGGGCGGCGCGGCCACCGCCGCTGCCGACGACCGCGCGGCGGATGCCTCGGGGCCCGAGGCGTCCGTCACGGTGCTGTCGTGGAACACCCTCGGCGAGGTGCCCGACGCGTCGACGATCGCGGAGCTCGCCCTCACGGAGGGCGCCGACGTCGTCGTGCTGCCCGAGACGACCGACTCGCTCGGTGAGGAGGTCGCGATCGCGATGCGCGAGGGCGGCTCGCCGATGTGGGTGCACACGCAGGCGTACGACGACATCGCGAAGGCCCGGTCGACGACCCTGCTCATCAGCCCGGAGCTCGGCGACTACGAGGTCGTCTCGGCCGACTACCCAGGCCCGCCGGGCAATACGAACACGCTGCCGAGCGTCGTGGCCGACCCGATCTCGGGCGACGGGCCGCGCATCGTGGCCGTGCACGCGGTCGCGCCGATCCGCTGGGAGCTGCGGAACTGGCGCAGCGACCTCGACTGGCTCGCCGAGCAGTGCACCGGCGAGAACGTGATCATGGCGGGCGACTTCAACGCGACGGTCGACCACTTCGCCGGGCGCGGCATCGACGGCGGCGACCTGGGGCGCTGCCGGGATGCCTCGGTGCAGGCGCGCGCCGCGGCGCTCGGCACCTGGCCCACCGACCTGCCGCCGCTGCTCGGCAGCCCGATCGACCATGTGCTCGCGACGCCCGGCTGGGCGGTCGAGGACTTCCGCGTGATCGAGTCGCTCGACGACGCCGGCAGCGACCACCGCCCGGTCGTGGCGACGCTGACCCGGGCGGGTTGACGAGCCCCGGACCATCCGCCAGCACTCGGGGCCGGTGCGAGAATGGGGGCATGGCGAACTCGAGCGACACCTCCACCACCGAGACCGCGGCAGCGGCGAACCCCTCCGGCGACGAGGCCGGACGCAACGCGAACCGGTCGACCACGCCGGGCTCCGAGGGCTTCAAGGCGTTCATCTCGAACGGTTGGGCCGAACGCGCCGAGACGCTGCCCGAGGCGCGCCCCCAGGCCGCGTACGCCGCCGCGCGCCGCGCGAAGGTCTCGGCCGAGTTCCCGGGCCGGCGGCTCGTCATCCCGGCCGGCGACATGAAGCAGCGGGCGAACGACACCGACTACCCCTACCGGGCGCACTCGGCGTTCGCGCACCTCACCGGCTGGGGGTCCGACTCCGAGCCCGGCGCGGTGCTCGTGCTCGAGCCCACCGGCGACGCCGGGCACGAGGCGACCGTCTACTTCCGCGAGCGCGCGGGTCGCGACTCCGAGGAGTTCTACGCGAACGCGGCGATCGGCGAGTTCTGGATCGGCCCGCGCCCGTCGCTCGCCCACGTCGCGGCCGACCTCGCGGTCGCGACCCGCGACATCAGCGCCTTCGACGCCGTGGTCGACCGGATCGACACCGCGACGCTCGTGGTGCGCGAGGCCGATGCCGCGCTCACCGAGCGCGTCGACCACGCCCGCATCCGATTCGCGGCCGAGCGCGTGCTCAGCGAGAACGCGCAGGACGCGGCGTTCTCGCTGGAGGTGGGCGACGAGCACGAGCCCGACGGCGAGCTCGCGCGCGTCGTGAGCGAACTGCGACTCGTGAAGGACGACTTCGAGGTCGCCGAGATGCGGGCGGCGATCGCAGCCACCGAGCGCGGCTTCGGCGAGGTGCTCGCCGAGCTCCCCCGCATCACCTCCGAGGTGCGCGGCGAGCGCGTCATCGAGGGCGTCTTCGCGACCCGGGCTCGGCTCGACGGCAACGACGTGGGCTACGGCTCGATCGCCGCGGCGGGCCCGCACGCGACGATCCTGCACTGGACCCGCAACGACGGGCCCGTCGTGCCGGGCGATCTCGTGCTGCTCGACGCCGGCGTCGAGATGGACACGTACTACACGGCCGACATCACCCGGACGTTCCCGGTCAACGGCACCTTCTCGCCCGTGCAGCGCCAGGTCTACGAGGCGGTGCTCGAGGCAGCCGACGCGGCGTTCGCGATCGTGAGGCCGGGCATCGTGTTCCGCGAGGTGCACGCCGCGGCGATGCAGGTGATCGCGCGCAAGACGGCCGAGTGGGGCTTCCTGCCCGTGTCGGCCGAGGAGTCCCTCGAACCCGAGAACCAGTTCCACCGCCGCTACATGGTGCACGGCACGAGCCACCACCTCGGGCTCGACGTGCACGACTGCGCGCAGGCCCGCCGCGAGCTCTACATGGACGGCGTGGTCGAAGCCGGCATGATCTTCACGATCGAGCCGGGCCTGTACTTCCAGCCCGACGACCTGACCGTGCCCGAGGAGTTCCGCGGCATCGGCGTGCGCATCGAGGACGACATCCTCGTCACGGCGGACGGCGCCGAGAACCTCTCGGTGCGCATTCCGCGCACCGCCGACGAGGTCGAGGCCTGGGTGCGCGGCGCGAGCCGCTGAACGATGCGTTCGCTCCCGCCGTCATCGGGCGTGCACTCGCCGTCGCACGGGCGGTGAGTGCACGCCCGACGCTCGCAGATCAGGTGCGCTCGACCGTCGCCCGCCTCGCCCGCCACCAGGCCCAGAACCGGGCGAGCTGACGCTTCGTGAACGCCGCGGCGCGCTTCGCCCAGGCGAACTCGGTGCCGAGGATCGCGAGACCGAGGAAGACGACGAGCCAGCCGGGGCCGGGGAGCGGTACGAGCAGGAGGCCGGCCACCGTCACGATGCCGCCGAGCACCCCGACGAGCACGCGGTAGGCGCGCTGCAGGCCCGGGCGGCGACCGATCGCCTGCCGCAGCCGCCGCAGCGCCCGACGGATGGGTCGGTCGGGCCGCTCGGCAGCGGCGATCTCATCCGCGATCTCGAGTTCGAGGGCGGGCCGCGAGGCGTCTCGTCCGGTGGTCATGCGCGTCACGATATATCGCGAGTCTGGGAGCTCCCCGGGTCTGGCGGGTCGCGCCGGGGCACGGCTAGGGTCGGGACGAACCCCGATCGCACCAACGTGCTGGAGGATCCATGTCGCACCGCCGCAGCACCCTCGCCGTTCTCGGCGCCGCGGGCCTCGCCCTCGCCGTCGCCACTGCCCCCGCCGTCGCCTCCGCCGCACCGGGCGAGCCCGGCGCACCCCGGTACAGCGCCGGCTCCGACGGTGCGGGCGACCCGTACTTCCCGCTCGCGGGCAACGGCGGCATCGACCTCGTGCACCTCGGACTCGACCTCGACTACACCCCGCCCGCACCCGAGCCGGCCCCGCTCGAAGGGCAGCTCGACGGCGTCGCGACGATCGACCTGCGCGCGACGCAGGACCTCGACCGGTTCGACCTCGACCTCCGTGGGCTCACGGCGACGACGGTCACGGTCGACGGTCACGCCGCGCGATTCGAACAGACCGACAACGAACTCGTGATCACCCCGCGGCCGAAGCTGAAGCGCGGGCACGACGCCCGCGTCGTCGTCGAGTACGGCGGCACGACGACGAGGCCCACCGACATCGAAGGCGCGCTCTACGGCTGGGTGACGACCCGCGACGGCGCCATGGTCGTGTCGGAGCCCGACGGCGCCGCGACCTGGTTCCCGGTCAGCGACCACCCGACCGACAAGGCCGCCTACGACTTCGAGATCACGGTCCCCGAGGGGCTCGTCGCCGTCGCGAACGGCAGCCTCACCGGGTCGGACACGGCCGACGGTCGCACCACCTGGACGTGGCACGCTCCCGACCCGATGGCGGCGTACCTGGCCACCGCGAGCGTCGGCGACTACGTGCTCGACGACTACACGACCGCCGACGGCCTCCGCATCATCGACGCCGTCGACCCGGCGCTCCCGGCGTCCGCATCGGCCGCGCTCGCGCTCACGCCGCAGATGATCGACTTCTTCGACGACCGCTTCGGGCCGTACCCGTTCGTCGCGTACGGCGCGATCGTCGACGACGACTCGGTCGGCTACGCGCTCGAGACCCAGACCCGCTCGTTCTTCTCGCGCCGCGCCGCCGAGGGCACCGTCGCGCACGAGCTCGCCCATCAGTGGATGGGCGACCACGTGAGCCCCGGCCGCTGGGCCGACATCTGGCTCAACGAGGGCTGGGCGACGTACGCGTCCTGGATGTGGGCCGAGCACCAGGGTCGCGCCACCGCCGACGAGAGCTTCGACGAGGTGATGTCGATTCCGGCCGACGACGAGTTCTGGAGCCTCGTCGTCGCCGATCCGCAGCCGCTCGGCCTGTTCGCCGACCCCGTCTACGACCGCGGCGCCGCGACGCTGCACGCCCTGCGCGTCGAGATCGGCGACGACGCCTTCTTCGAGCTCGCGAAGGAGTGGGTCGACCGCTACGGAGGAGGCAGCGCGACGACGGCCGACTTCACGGCGCTCGCCGAGGAGGTCTCGGGGGCCGACCTCGACACCCTCTTCGCAGCGTGGCTCTTCACGCCCCAGAAGCCGACGACCTGGTAGGCCGGTCGGTCAGGCGCCGTCGCCCTCCGAGGCGCGACGGCGCGCCGCATCGGCTTCACGAGCGGCACGGCGCGCGGCATCCTGCGCCTCGCCGTACGTGAGGCCCTGCGGTTCGTCACCCTGGCCTGTTGCCGAGCCGGATGTCTCGTCGCCGGCGCCCGTCGTCGCGTCGCCGTCGCGCGGAGTCGGAGCCGGCGCGGCAGGCGGGGCCGACGCGGGCGTCGGGGTCGGTGCGGGCGGCGCCGCCGCGGCCGGGACCGCAGGGGCGACGTCGCTCGCGGTGCCGAGCAGGTTGCGCGCCCGGGCGACGTGCGACGGATCGGTGATGATGATCGCGTAGCGCCTTGCGAGCACCTGGATGTTCGACGTGAAGTCGCGACGGCGCCGGTTCACGGAGTACGTGACGACGCTGAAGATCATGCCGAACCCGGCACCGATGAGCACGGCGGCGCCGAGGATGCCGAGCGAGGCGCCGCTGGGCGCGAAGATGAAGAACAGCAACCCGAGGAAGAGGCCGAACCACGCCCCCGAGATCGCGCCGGCGCCGGCGGCCCGGCTCCACGTGAGCCGTCCGGTGATGCGCTCGACCGTCGTCAGGTCGGTGCCGATGATCGCCAGTTCCTTCACGGGGAACTCGGCCTTCGACAGGCGGTCGACGGCGTCTTGCGCCTCGGCGTAGGTCTCGAAGCCCGCGACCGTCTCGCCCTTCGGCATGGTCGGGAGCTCGCGGCCCGCGCGGCCGCCGAACGGCGTCTGGTTCGTCACCCGGCCATTGTCCCACGATGCGGGCCGGGTCGCCCGGATGGCGCCGCCGCCGAGGCATCCGGGGGCTAAGTTTGTAGCGTGAGCGCCACGAGAGTCTTCGTCGCCCGACTCGCCGGGTGCGCCGTCTTCGACCCCAACGGCGATCGAGTGGGCAAGGTGCGCGACGTCCTCGTCGTGTACCGCAAGAGCGACCCGCCGCGCGTGGTCGGGCTCATCGTCGAGATCCCGGGCAAGCGCCGCGTCTTCGTCTCGATCGGGCGCGTCACCTCGATCGGCGGCGGCCAGATCATCACGACGGGCCTCATCAACCTTCGCCGCTTCGAGCAGCGCGGCGGCGAGGTGCGCGTGATCGCCGAGATGCTCGGTCGCAAGGTCGGCTTCAACGACGGCTCGGGCACGGCCACCATCGAGGACGTCGCGATCGAGGAGCAGGAGCCCGGCGAGTGGGAGGTCGACCAGCTGTTCGTGCGTCGCCCCAAGGGCGCCTCGCCGTTCTCGAAGGGGCAGTCGGCGTACGTCACCTGGCGCGAGGTTCGCGAGCAGGTCGCGAAGGGCGAGGCCCAGTCGGCCGAACAGCTCATCGCGACGTACTCCGAGCTGAAGCCCGCCGACCTCGCTTCGACGCTGCTCGACCTGCCGGCGCAGCGCCGGCAGGAGGTCGCCGAGGAGCTGCCCGACGACCGTCTCGCCGACGTGCTGGAGGAGATGCCCGAGTCCGATCAGGTCGACATCCTCGCCGGTCTCGGCGACGACCGCGCGGCCGACGTGCTCGACCACATGCAGCCCGACGACGCGGCCGACCTCATCGCACAGCTGCCCGAAGAGCGCGGCGAGCACCTGCTCGAGCTGATGGAGCCCGAAGAGGCAGAAGACGTGCGGTTCCTGCTGTCGTACGGCCCCGACACGGCCGGCGGCCTCATGACGACCGAGCCGATCATCGTCTCGGCCGACGCGACCGTCGCCGAGGGGCTCGCGCTCATCCGCCGGCACGACCTGCCGCCCGCGCTCGGCGCGGCGGTCTGCGTCACGCTGCCGCCGTACGAGCCGCCGACGGGCCGGTTCCTCGGCATCGTGCACTTCCAGCGGATGCTGCGCTACCCGCCGCACGAGCGGCTCGGCACCCTCATCGACCAGGGCCTCGAACCCGTGACCGCCGACACCTCGGCCGCCGAGGTCAGCCGCATCCTCGCGAGCTACGACCTCGTCTCGGTGCCGGTGGTCGACGAGAAGCATCGACTCGTCGGGGTGGTGACGATTGACGACGTGCTCGACTACCTGCTGCCCGATGACTGGCGAAGTCACCCCGAGGAGGACGAGCTGGCCAAGCGCAGCACGGCGCGGGCGCAGCTGACGACGGGAAGCATCCCGATCCCATACGGAAGGAGGGGCGCAGATGGCACGCGCTGAGTCGGAAGACCGTCGATTCGACACGCCGAAGGGCATCCGCCGCACCGCCACCTTCCGCGGTTCGGGCGACAGCGACCGCTTCGGCCGCTTCACCGAGTGGGTGGCCCGCGGCATGGGCACGCCCGGCTTCCTCGTCGGGCTGTCGGTGTTCGCGATCGGCTGGATGGCGTGGAACACCTTCGCTCCCTCCGCCTGGCGCTTCGATGACATCGCGATCGGCTTCACGGCGCTCACCCTCATGCTCTCGCTGCAGGCGTCGTACGCGGCACCGCTGATCCTGCTCGCGCAGAACCGGCAGGACGACCGCGACCGCGTGCAGATCGAGCAGGACCGGCAGCGCGCCGAGCGCAACCTCGCCGACACCGAGTACCTCGCACGCGAGGTGGTCGCCCTGCGACTCGCCGTGAAGGAGCTCGCGTCGAAGGAGTTCATCCGCTCCGAGCTGCGCGCGATGCTCGACGAGCTCGACCGCCGCGACGAGGAGGAATCCGAACATGCCGGCTGACGCCGCCTCGGGCGACGCGGCGCTGCTCGAGGAGGCGGTGCGGCGCGTGCTCGCCTCCGTCATCGACCCCGAGATCCGCAAGCCCGTCACCGAACTCGACATGGTCGACCGCGTGGTCGCCCGCGAGGGCGGTCGCGTCGAGGTCGGCATCCGGCTGACGATCGTCGGGTGTCCCGCATCGGATCGCATCGAACGCGACGTGCGCCAGGCGGCCGAGTCGATCGTCGGGGCCGGCAACGCCGACGTGGAGCTCTCGGTCATGACGCCCGAGCAGCGGGCCGCCCTCACCGAACGCCTTCGCGGCGGCCGCGCCGCCCGCGGCAATCCGTTCGGCCCCGGCACCCTGACGAAGGTGCTCGCGGTCACGAGCGGCAAGGGCGGCGTCGGCAAGTCGACCGTCACGGCGAACCTCGCCGTCGCCCTCGCGGCGCGCGGGCTCGCGGTCGGGCTCATCGACGCCGACGTGCACGGGTTCTCGATCCCGGGCCTCCTCGGCCTCGTCGACGACGACGGCCTCGCGGCCCGGCCGACCCGGGTCGACGAGATGATCCTGCCGCCCGTCGCGCACGGCGTGAAGGTCATCTCGATCGGCATGTTCATCGAGCCGGCCGAGCCCGGGGCGCGCGCCTCGTCGACGGCCGTCGCCTGGCGCGGGCCGATGCTGCACCGCACGCTCTCGCAGTTCCTCACCGACGTGTACTTCGGCGACCTCGACGTGCTGCTCGTCGACCTTCCGCCCGGGACGGGCGACATCGCCATCTCGCTCGGCCAGCTGCTGCCGAACGCCGAGGTCGTCGTCGTCACGACGCCGCAGGCCGCCGCGGCCGACGTCGCCGAGCGATCGGGCGTCGTCGCGCGCCAGACCGGCCAGCGCATCGTCGGCGTGATCGAGAACATGGCGGGCCTCGTGCAGCCCGACGGGCAGGTGCTCGAGCTCTTCGGGTCGGGCGGCGGCGAGCTCGTCGCCGAGCGGCTCTCGGCCGGTCAGCCCGAGCCCGTGCCGCTGCTCGCGAGCGTGCCCCTCAGCATGGCGCTTCGCCAGGGCGGCGACGACGGCGTGCCCGTCGTCGTGTCGGCGCCCGACGACCCGGCCGCGCGCGCGATCGAGGCGGTCGCCGCACGCCTGGCCGGGATGCCTCGCGACCTCGCGGGCCGCCGCCTCGACGTCTCGGTGCGCTGAGCGCGAGCCGCTGGTCGACGAGCGCGCGCTCGGCCGACGGACACGTCACCGCTGAGGACAAGCTGCCCGCATCACGGCGAAACCGGAGAAGACGTCCTGAGCGGCGCGCTCGCTCCTGAAACGGGTGGACGGATCAGGTCGGCTCGACGACCCGTGCGAGCAGCTCGATGAGCAGGCGCTCGGTGAGCGACCCGGGCAGGGCCTCGACGAGCGCGAGCACGGGCGCGAGCCGGTCGGGCAGCGCCCCCTCGCCGCCGAGGAGCCCTGCGGCCGAGAGCACCGCGGCCGCGGCATCCGAGTCGAGCGAAGCGGCGAACAGGTCGAAGGCCGCCGCGTCGGTCCCGCCTGCATCGAGCAACGCTCCCCCGACCCCGCCGGGCAGGGCCTCCGCGAGCCCGGCGAGCGCGACCCGGCCGTCGATGCGCGGGATGCCGCGCACCTCGTCGGCCGCCGCCACGAGCGCCGGAACGAGTTCGGGCAGCACCCGCTCCGTGACCGGGGTGACCGTCAGGTGGGTCGTGTGCGGCAGTCGGGTGCCGTCGGCCTGGGCGAGTCCGGGCTGCAACTGCAGCTGCCAGCCGGCCTCGCGCGCGGCATCCGCCCAGTGGTGCGGGTCGACCCGCGACGTGACCGGAGCCGCCTCGTCGGCGGCGACCGCGAGCAGCGGCCCCACGGGCTCGCCGACGACGCGCAGGCCCTCGATGCCGTCGATCGCGGCGCGCAGCTCCGCGGTCGCACGCGCCGTCTGCGCGGTCAGGTCGCGGAAGCCGGGCTCGCCCAGCGCCTCGATGATCGCCCACGCCGCCGCGAGCGGCCCGGCCGGCTTCGAGCCCGTCATCGTGGGGTTCACGACCGGGTAGCCGGGCCAGCCGGTGGTCGCGAAGTACTGGCGGCGCTGGCGGTCGCGTCCGCGCGTGAGCAGCACCGAGGCGCCCTTCGGCGCGTAGCCGTACTTGTGCAGGTCGGCCGAGATGCTCGTGACGCCGGGCACCGACAGGTTCCAGGCGGGCAGCGGCTCGGGCCAGAAGGCGAGCGCGAATCCGCCGATGCAGGCGTCGACGTGGAGGGCGATGCCGCGGGCGGCGGTGATCGCGGCGACGTCGGCGACGGGGTCGAGGCTCGCGAACGGATAGGAGGGCGCACTCACCACCACGAGCGCGACGTCGTCACCCAGGCGCTCCTCGATCGCCGACGGCGCGAGGGTGCCGGTCTCCGGGTCGACGGGAACGAGGTCGAGCTCGAGGCCGAAGTAGTGGGCCGCCTTGTGGAACGCGGCGTGCACCGTGACGGGCGCGACGACGCGGGGCACCCGCGGCGAGCCGATCCGTGCGGCGCGCCAGGCGTCGCGGGCGGACTTCACTGCGAGCAGGCAGCTCTCGGTGCCGCCGGACGTCACCGAGCCGACGACGACCTCGCCGTCGGCGCCGCCGCCGTCGCCCCCGCCGAGCACGCGCCGGGCGAAGCCGACGACGGCGCGCTCCATCGCGGCGACGGAGCCGAACGTGGTCGGGTCGAGCCCGTTGACGGGTTGCACCCGCCGGGCGGCGCGGCCGGCGAGCTCGTCGAGTTCGTCGAGGCCCGAGTCGTACACGTACGACAGCACGCGGCCGCCGTGGGTGGGCGCGTCGGCGGCGCGCAGCGCGTCGAGCTCGCGCAGGATCTCGGATGCCTCGCGGCGGAACCCGATCATCGGGTGCTCCCTTCGGTGGTGCCGGCGGCACCGGTCGTTCCGGGGTCGCCGGCGATGCCGGCGAGGGCCGCGACGTCATGATCCACGTCGGCGCGGCGCAGCGGGTAGGCGCGCAGCACGACGACGCTGACCG
Source organism: Agromyces sp. NPDC055658 (assembly GCF_053618155.1). Lineage (NCBI taxonomy): Bacteria > Bacillati > Actinomycetota > Actinomycetes > Micrococcales > Microbacteriaceae > Agromyces > Agromyces sp. NPDC055658. Next base: position 88,409 of record NZ_JBSHHD010000010.1, read on the forward strand.
CGACGAGCAGCGCGGGCACGAGGCTGAACGAGAGCGCGATGCCCGCGACCGCCGCCGCCGACTGCTCGACCGTCTCGGCGCCCCTCGACTCGAGGTAGCCGGTCGCGGCGAGCATGAGGGTGAGCAGCGTGGCGCCGAGCGCCATGCCGGCGGTCTCGCCCGCGGTCCACACGCCGCCGAAGCTGCCGGCGTTGTCGCGTCCGGTCCGCCGGGCGTCGTGCGAGATGACGTCGGGCAGCATCGCCATGGGCAGCGACTGCATGCCGGCGTAGGCGGCGCCCGCGACCGCGACGGGCAGGTACACCCAGGGGCCGGGCGCCCAGACGAGCAGGACCATGCTGAGGGCCGCGAGCGCGAACACGATGCTCGCGACGCGGAAGCCGCGCTCCTTGCCGATGCGGCGGGCGAGCCGCCCCCAGAGCGGGGCGAAGAACAACGCCGGGGCGATGAGCGCGACGAAGAGCAGCGTGACCGCGGTCTCGGACTCGAGCACCCACGTCGCCACGAACTGGGCACCCGCGAGCATGAGCCCGGTCGCGAGCCCCTGCAGCACGAACACCGCGAGCAGCACGCGGAACGGCAGGCTGCGACGCAGCGCACGCAGTCCCTCGCGGTACCCGCCCTCGGCCGACACCGCCGACGCCCGCTGCTGCGATCGGCCGAGGGCCGCGGCATCCGCCCGCTTCGCCGTGCCCGCGGCGATCAGCATGCCGACGCCGATGACGACGCCCGCGACGATCGCCATCACGAGGTAGCCGGTCGCCTCGTCGTCGAACGCGTTGCGGATCTCGGGCCCGCCGGCTCCGAACAGCAGGATCGCGAGGGTGAGCACGACGACCCGCCACGTCAGCAGTCGGGTGCGCTCGTCGTAGTCGCCGGTGAGTTCGGCGGGCAGCGCGATGTACGGCACCTGGAAGAGGCTGAACGCGGTCGCGGTCGCGAGGAACGCGACGAACACCCACACCCCGGACGCCCCGGGTGCGACGCCCGCCGGCACCGCGAACGTGAGTGCGAAGCCCACGGGCAGGGCGATCGCGCCGACGAGCATCCACGTGCGGCGGGTGCCGGTGCGCACGAGCGCCCGGTCGCTGCGCGCGCCGATCCACGGGTCGATGACGACGTCCCACACCTTCGCGGCGGTGACCACGAGACCGGCGATGAGGGCGCTCACCCCGAGCGTGTCGGTGAGGTAGTAGACGAGGACCAGTCCGGGCAGCGTCGCGAACCCGCCGGTGCCGAGCGAACCGATCGCGTAGCGGGCGACGACGCCACGGGACAACGCGCCTCGGGACTGGGGACGCTCCGCTGCGGTCATGGGGGAAGTGTACTCACACGGCGGCGAAGTGGGTCACTTGACCTAGACTGTGCGCATGCGCGCCCAGACCGCCTCCCCCGACCTGTTCCGCAGCCTGACCGACGACGTCGTCGCGTCGGGCGCGGAGACCACCGCCGTGCCGACGCCCACCACGGGCGAGGTGCTGCACGATCTGCCCCGCTCGAGCGCCGACGACGTGCACGACGCCGTCGACCGGGCACGGCTCGCCCAGCTCGCGTGGGCCCGCGCCGGCTTCGCGGAGCGCCGCCGCGTGCTGCTCGCCGCGCACGACCTGCTGCTGGAGCGACGCGACGAACTGCTCGACCTCATCCAGCTCGAGAGCGGCAAGACCAGGGGGCAGGCCTTCGAGGAGATCTTCGAGGCCGCGTCGGTCACCCGCTACAACGCGATCGCGGCCCGCAGGGTGCTGCGCGGTCGTCCCGTCCGTTCCGGCATCCCGACCGTCGCGACCTCGCGCGTGCGCTTCGCACCCAAGGGCGTCGTCGGTGTCATCACGCCGTGGAACTACGCGCTCAGCCTCGCCGCCATGGACGTGGTGCCCGCCCTCGCCGCCGGTTGCGGCGTCGTGCAGAAGGCCGACGACCAGGGAGCACTGTCGATCCTCGCGCTGCGTCGCGCGTACATCGACGCGGGCGTGCCCGAAGCCCTCTGGGCGGTCGTGACGGGCGATGCGGCCGAGGTCGGTGAGGCGCTCACCGACACCGTCGACTACATCTGCTTCACGGGCTCGACGGCGACGGGACGCAGGATCGCCGAGAAGGCCGGGCGGCGCCTCGTCGGCGCCTCGCTCGAACTCGGCGGCAAGAACGCCCTGCTCGTGCTCGACGACGCCGACCCGGCCCGCGCGGCGGCGAATGCGGCCCACGCCTGCTTCTCGGCGATGGGGCAGCTGTGCGTCTCGATCGAGCGCATCTTCGTCGACCGGGGGATCGCGGGAGACTTCGAGCGCGAGCTCGTCGACCGGCTGCGTACCGCGAAGCTCGGCACGTCGGTCGGCTTCGGCGCCGACTTCGGCTCGCTCGCGAGCGCCGCGCAGCTCGCGCGGGTGCAGGCCCACCTCGACGACGCCGTCGAGAAGGGCGCGACCGTGCTCGTCGGCGGCAAAGCCCGCCCCGACCTCGGCCCGTGGGTGTTCGAGCCCACGATCCTCACGGGCGTGACCCCTGAGATGCGCGTCCACGCCGAGGAGACGTTCGGCGCGATCGCGTCGCTCTACCTCGTGTCGGGCGACGACGAGGCGGTGCTCGCCGCCAACGCGAGCGAGTACGGGCTGAACGCCGCCGTCTTCACCGGATCGACGCGCCGCGGCCACCGCGTCGCCGACGCGCTCGAAGCCGGGAGCGTCAACATCAACGAGGGCTACCGCGGCTCGTTCGCCTCGGTCGCCGCCCCCATGGGCGGCGTGAAGCAGTCGGGCGTGGGCCGACGCAACGGCGAGGCGGGGCTCCTGCGCTTCGTCGAGCCCGTCACGATCTCGCAGGCGACCGGCCTGCTGCAGTTGCCGCGCACCTCGGCCGAGTACGAGGCGCAGGCGCCGCTGCTGCTGCTCCTGGCGCGGGCGCTCAAGGCCGTGCGCCGCGCCTGACCCGCGCGCGAGCCAGCCCGGTCGGTCGTGTCACGAGGGCTTCGGGATGCCTCGGGCACGAGGCATCCCTGCCGATCAGGTGGCCTCGGAGTCGAACGGAGCGGGCTCGCCCGCGCCGAGCGCCTCCCGCTTGCGCTTGCGCTGCAGGTAGGCGGAGTTCTCGTTGACGCCCGCGCGCGCCACGACCGGCGTCGGCGCCGCCTCTTCGGCGAACGGGTCGACGTCGGTGAGCGCCTCGCGGATGATGCGCCGCGGGTCGTACTGGCGCGGGTCGAGCTTCTTCCAGTCGACGTCGTCGAAGTCGGGGCCCATCTCTTCGCGCATGCGGTCTTTCGCGCCGTTGGCCATGTCCCGCAGCGAGCGCACCAGCCGGCCGAGCTGTGCCGCGTAGTGCGGCAGGCGTTCGGGGCCGAGCAGGAAGACGGCGATCACCCCGATGATGAGGAGCTTCTCGAACGTCAGACCGAACACCCCTACAGGATAGTCGGCGGCGAGGCATGCGAACGCCACGCCGCCGGCCCCCTAGGCTGGGGTGTCGAGAGAGCCACCAGGGAGCCGAACCGTGTCCGATCACGACCTGAACTGGAAGTACGTCGACGAGTCGGTCGTCGAGTCCGAGCCGATCATCAAGGCGCGTCAGCAGTCGCTCGAGCTCGGGGTCGATCCCGTCTCCCCTGCGGTGGGCGCCCAGCTCGCCGTCATCGCCGCCGCCTCGCGTGCGAGCTCCATCATCGAGGTCGGCACCGGGCTCGGCGTCTCGGGACTCTGGATGCTGCAGACCGCCCGGCACGCGATGCTCACGTCGATCGACACCGAGAACGAGTACCAGCAGCACGCCCGCCAGCACTTCGCCGACGCCGGCATCGCCGCGGCGCGCGTGCGACTCATCGCAGGTCGCGCGAGCGAGGTGCTCCCGCGCATGAACGAGAGCTCGTACGACATCGTGTTCGTCGACGCCGACGCCCCGTCGGTGATCGAGTACGCCGAACACGGCCTCCGCCTCGCGAAGCCCGGCGGCAGCGTGCTCGTGGCGCGCGCCCTCTGGAAGGGCCGCGTCGCCGACCCGGCCAAGCGAGACGAAGCGGCGAGCGCGTTCCGCACGCTCATCACCGAACTCGCCTCGTCGACGGCGGTCGCGACCGCGATCTCGCCCGCCGGCGACGGCCTGCTGCAGATCGTCAAGCTCGGCGCCTGAGCGCCCCTTAACGCCACGAGCCCCGAGAACGCTCTCGGGGCTCGAACAGTGCGTATGACTCAGGCAGGGTTCACGACGCCGCCGAGGACGTCGTAGAGCTCCTTGGCCTCAGCGTCGTTCACCGAGACGACGAGGCGCCCTCCACCCTCGAGCGGCACGCGCACGATGATGAGTCGCCCCTCCTTCACAGCCTCCATAGGCCCGTCTCCGGTGCGTGGCTTCATGGCCGCCATTGAGCTCCCCTTTCGCTGCTGAGATTCCATTATCGGACATCCCGAGCGTTGCTGTGAAATCGCCGCGAAGTTGTGGATGAGCGGTCGACCCTGATTCGCCCCCTGTTCACCGGCGTTTCGCCCACCCCGGATGTCAGGATTCCTGCCCCGATCAGGGAGGCGTCCAGTCGTAGTCGTCGACGCGCCAGACCCCGGCGAGCCACCAGTATTGGAGCGCGATGAGCAGCAGCACGATCGACCACCGGTACCATCGCGCCCTCGGCACCGCGAGCGCACCCACGATCGGGAACAGCGGCGCGAGGATGCGGAACGTCGACGACTGCGGGAAGAACACCGCGAAGAGGTACAGGCCGTAGCTCGCGAGCCAGAACCGGATGTCGACGCCGAGCCGGCGCACCGCAGGCAGGAACAGCATCGCCGCGAACCCGACCGCGAGCACGCCGACGGCGGCGATGCCCACCCAGGCCGGCAGCCCGACCCAGGTCGCCCACCACGCCCCGCCCTGGAACCAGGGCGTGAGCGGCACGAGCTCCTGCCTGCCGATGTACGCCGACCGCCAGGCCAGCTCGGTCTCGGTGTACCCGTCGACCTGCCCGGTCACGCCCCACACGATGAGCGGCCATGCGAACCCCGCGAGCACGGTGAAGAGCCCCACTCCGATCACGACGAGCTGCTCGCGCGGCGGGAACGGGTCGCGGTCGCGGTGCCACCAGCGCCACACGAAGTGCAATCCGAGGGTGAGCGCGAACGCGAGCGCCCCGGGTCGGGTGAACGCCCACGCGAGGACGACCGGTACGAGCCATCCGTACCGTCGATCGACCAGCAGGAGCAGCGCGAGCGCGACCCAGAGGAACCCGAGCGATTCGGCGTACCCGAACTGCATGATCGGCGACACCGGGGCGATCGAGAACAGCACCACGGCGAACAGCGCCCGGTCGGGTTCGAGGAAGCGCGACATGAGCCGGTGCAGGACGAGTGCGGCGCCGTAGCCGGCGGTGACCGCGACGATGACGGCCGCGAGCTTCCACGGCAGGCCGAGCAGGGTCGCGGCCTCGGTCGCGCCCGGGTAGAGCGGCAGGAATGCCCACGCGTTCTCAGCCACGTGGCCGTCGTCGGCGAGCGGCAGCTCGCGCGGATAGCCGCCGATGCCGATGATCTCGTACCAGCGGGCGTCCCACAGGCTCGCGAAGTCGAGGTAGCCGGGCTTCGCGCCCGTCCAGGAATTGGGCCCCTGCTGCCGCGCCACCTCGATCACCATGATCGTCGTCAGCACCCGGGCGGCGAGGTAGACGAGCGTGACCTTGACCCACCACGGGAGCAGCCGCCAGCGCACGCGCAGCGACCGGCGGGACACCCGGTACGGATCGGGTTCGCGCACCGCCGACCCCGAGTTCACGGAGTCTGCGCTCATGCCCCGGTGAGCCAGGCCCGCAGCGCCCGCTCGGTGTCGAGGATCTGGGCGACCTGCACGCGCTCGTCATCGGCGTGCGCCTTCAAGGGATCGCCCGGGCCGAAGTTCACGGCCGGGATGCCGAGGGCGCTGAAGCGCGCGACATCCGTCCAGCCGTACTTCGGCCGCGCCTCGGCGCCGACCGCGGCGACGAACTGCTGCGCGAGAGGGGCGTCGAGGCCCGGCCGCGCACCCTCGGCGCTGTCGACGATGTCGACGTCGAAGCCCTCGAACACGGCGCGGACGAGGGCGGACGCCTCGGCGACGCTGCGGCTCGGGGCGAAGCGGTAGTTCACGGTGAGCACGGCCGAGTCGGGGATGACGTTGCCCGCGACGCCGCCCTCGACGAGCACGCCGTTGAGGCCCTCGCGGTAGGCGAGCCCATCGACCTCGACCGTCTCGGCCTCGTACTCGGCGAGGCGCGTGAGCGCGGGCGCGAGCTTGTGGATCGCGTTGTCGCCGACCCAGCTGCGTGCGGAGTGCGCCCGCAGGCCCGTCGTGCGCACCTCGGCCCGCAGGGTGCCGTTGCAGCCGCCCTCGACCTGCCCGTTCGACGGCTCGCCGAGGATCGCGAAGTCGCCCTCGAACAGCTCGGGGCGATTGCGCGAGAGCCGACCGAGCCCGTTGAGCGAGGCGGCGACCTCTTCGTGGTCGTACCACATCCAGGTGAGGTCGACGATGGGATCGGTGAGCTCGAGGGCGAGCTTCAGCTGCACCGCGACGCCGGCCTTCATGTCGACGGTGCCGCGGCCCCACAGGTACTCGACGCCGTCGATCGTCTCGAACCGCGTCGGCAGGTTCTCGTTGATCGGCACCGTGTCGATGTGCCCGGCGATCACGACGCGGCGCTCGCGCCCGAGGTTCGTGCGCGCGACGACCGTGTCGCCGTCGCGGACGACCTCGAGGTGGGATGCCTCGGCGAGCGCCCGCTCGATGAGGTCGGCCAACGGGGTCTCGTCGCCCGAGACGCTGCGGATGTCGCAGATCGCCTGCGTGATGGCGACGGCGTCGGCGGTGAGGTCGAGCGAATCGGGGATCGCGGAGGGCATTCCCCGAGTCTATTCGCGGGTGGTCGGAGGGTCTGCGCGCACGACGACGACTCCTCGCGCCGACGGAGGGCGACGGGCGGATCGGGCTCAGCGTCCGCGAGCGCCGAGCATCGCCGCGTCGGCGGAGTGCGCCGCGTACGCGGCGCCGATCATCGGCGCCTCGTCCGAGAGCTCCGCCCGGATGACCGGGAAGCCCGGTCGGCGGAGCCCCGAGGACAGCGCCGGCTCGAGGAGGTCCCACGAGCGGGCGATCGTCCCGCCGATGATGAGCGCGTCGGCATCGAATCGGGCGAGCGGACCGTCGAGCGCTCGCCCGAGGAACGAGAACGCGTCCTCGAGCACGTCGCGCGCGATCGGATCGCCGCCGCGGGCCAGGTCGGCGATCTCCTTCACGTCGGGCACGGCTTCCGATCGGCCCGTCCTCCGCGAGTAGGCGGCCCTGATGGCCCGGCGCGACATCCGCGCCTCGATGCGCTGCCCCTCGAACTCGAGCAGATGCACCTCGCCGCCCGGAGCGGCGCCGTCGGTCCGTTCACCCGCGACGACCCATCCGGAGCCGACGCCGGTGCCGAGCGTGACGCAGCAGAATCTCGACAGGCCGCGGGCGGCGCCGGCCGCGTACTCGCCGAGTGCGAACGCGTCCGCGTCGTTGACGAACGTGAACGAGCTCGGCTCCGCGTCGAGGGCGTCGGCGAGCCGTGCGCGCAGGTCGATGCCGTACAGCGAGTCGAACTTCCCCACGCCGGTGTACCGCGCGATGCCGGCGGCGAAGTCGAACGGACCGGGCACTGCGACGGCCCAACGCCCCCCGTGCTCGGATCCGAGCACGCGGGCGGCGGCGGCGATGGCGTCGAGGATGTCGTCGGCGCTCCCGCCGGAGTTCAGGGGCCGGGTCAGGTGGGTGCCCCCGACGATCGCACGAGCGGCGAGGTCGATGACGGCGACGGCGACGTGGGTCCCGCCGAGTTCGATGGTCGCTACCCGGTTGCCGGTCACGGTGCTCCTTCCGTCGGCCCGTCGTCTGTTCCTAAGACAGCGCTGTCATACGGTGGAAGCTATCAGACTCCGACCACGGGTGTCCAACCTGGATCCCGCTCGATCGGCGCTCGACGTACGACGGACGCCCGGCGTCACACGCGGCAGCGCCCGCCGCCGCTCGCTACCCTTGGAGCATGCCCGCGAACGACGACGCCATCCGCCCTGCCCGCACGGCCTCCGCCGCCGGGCTCACGACGATCGCCGGCGACGGCACGGTGCTCGACGCGTGGTTCCCGAGGCCTCGGCTCGGCGCGGAGGCATCCCCCCTCGCCCCCGAGCACGCGGCCCTCGCGGGCGACGACGCCCGCCGCAACGTGCGCGTGGAGGTCGTCGAGCTCACGATCGACCTCGACGCAGCGCCCGGGGGCACCGCCGACGCCTACCTGCGGCTGCACGTGCTCTCGCACCTGCTCGCGGCCCCGAACACGGTCAACCTCGACGGCGTCTTCGCCCACCTTCCCGCCGTCGTGTGGACGAACGCCGGCCCCGTGCACCCGGCCGACTTCGACCGCCTGCGGCCGGCGCTCCAGCGCGCGGGCATCCACGCGACGGGGCTCGACAAGTTCCCGCGCCTCCTCGACTACGTGACGCCCGAGCGGGTGCGCATCGCGGACGCCTCGCGCGTGCGCCTGGGCGCGCACCTCGCTCCCGGCACGACCGTCATGCACGAGGGCTTCGTGAACTTCAACGCCGGCACGCTCGGCACCTCGATGGTCGAGGGCCGCATCTCGCAGGGCGTCGTCGTCGGCGACGGCAGCGACATCGGCGGCGGCGCCTCGATCATGGGCACCCTGTCTGGCGGCGGCACCCAGCGCGTCGAGATCGGCGAACGGGCGCTGCTCGGCGCGAACTCGGGCATCGGCATCTCGATCGGCGACGACTCGGTCGTCGAGGCCGGACTCTACGTGACCGCGGGCACGAAGGTCGTCATCCTGGGCGACGACGGCGACGAGCGCACCGTGAAGGCGGTCGAGCTGTCGGGACAGCCGAGCCTGCTGTTCCGGCGCAACTCGCTGAGCGGCCGGGTCGAGGTGCTCGCACGCGACGGGCACGGCATCGTGCTCAACTCGGCACTGCACGCGTAGGGGCGCATCGCCCTCCGCATCCCACTCCCCGGGCGCTCCTCGACGGGCGGGACGTGGGTCATGCGCCCCACTGGCTCGGGGTACAGTGGTGCTCCGAGGCCGCCGAGTGGCGGCCCTCGTCATGCGCATCACGAAGGAGTGACGTGGGTACCGACGCCCCGAGAACCAGCCGCCATCGAGGCCTGAGCTTCCTCATCGGCCTCCTGGTCGCCGTGCTCGTGCTCGCGGTCGTCGGGGCCGGCATCGGCTGGTGGACGGTGCAGCGCTCATTCCCCACGACGAGCGGACGCATCGACGTGCGGGGGCTCGACACCGACGTCACCGTCTACCGCGACGAGGCAGGCATCCCCCAGATCGTCGGCGACACGAGCCACGACCTCTTCTTCGCACAGGGCTACGTGCACGCGCAGGACCGGTTCTGGGAGATGGACTTCCGCCGCCACGTGACGGCGGGCCGGCTCGCGGAGCTCTTCGGCGAGTCGCAGGTCGGCACCGACACGTTCATCCGCACCCTCGACTGGCGCGGCATCGCCGAGCAGGAGTACGAGCTGCTCGACGAGGAGTCGCGCGCCTACTACGACGCCTACGCCGCGGGCGTCAACGCCTACCTCGACGAGCACTCGGGCGCCGACCTCTCGCTCGAGTACGCCGTGCTCGGGCTGCAGAACCCCGGCTACTCCCCCGAGCCGTGGACGCCGGTGGACTCGATCGCCTGGCTCAAGGCCATGGCGTGGGACCTGCGCTCGAACCTCGGCGACGAGATCGACCGCGCCCTGCTCACGACCGAGCTGACGCCCGAGCAGGTCGCCGAGCTCCACCCCGACTACGCCTGGGGGCAGATGCCGACGATCGTCGGCGGACCGATCGCCGCCGCTCCGGCGGCGACCGGGAGCCGGCTGCTCGATGCCGACGGCGCACCGCTCGCGACACCGGTCACGACCACGACGACGGATGCCTCGGCGCCAGGGTACGCCGCCCCGTTGACCTCGCTCGCCGCAGCCCTCGACGACCTCCCCGAACTGCTCGGTCCCGAGGGCGGCGACATCGGCTCGAACTCGTGGGTCGTCTCCGGCAGTCTCACCGAGAGCGGCAAGCCGCTCCTGGCCAACGACCCCCACCTCGGCCCGGCGATGCCGTCGATCTGGGCGCAGATGGGCCTGCACTGCACCGAGATCACCGACGACTGCGCGTTCGACGTGGCCGGCTACACGTTCTCGGGGCTGCCGGGCGTGATCATCGGGCACAACGAACGCATCGCGTGGGGGTTCACGAACCTCGGCCCCGATGTCGCCGACCTCTACCTCGAGCGGGTCGAGGGCGACTCGTACGAGCTCGACGGCGCGATGGTGCCGCTCACCCTCCGCGAGGAGGTGATCGAGGTCGCGGGCGGCGACCCGGTGACCATCACGGTGCGCTCGACCGGTCGCGGTCCCATCGTCACCGGCATCGGGAGCGACTTCACGGCCGTCGCGGATGCCGCAGCCGCGGCATCCCCCGACGAGGCCTCCGACCTGCAGGTCTCCCTGCAGTGGACCGCGCTCACGCCCGGCACGACCGCCCAGGCGATCTTCGCGCTCGACCGCGCGCGCGACTGGGACGGCTTCCGCCACGCGGCGTCGCTCTTCGACGTGCCGGCGCAGAACCTCATCTACGCCGACGACGAGGGCAACATCGGCTATCAGGCGCCCGGCAAGATCCCGCTCCGCAAGTCGGGCGACGGCACGATGCCGCTGCCCGGGTGGACGAGCGCCAACGGCTGGAGCGGCATGCTGCCGTTCGACGAGCTCCCGAGCGTGCAGAACCCGCCCGCCGGGTACATCGTGACGGCGAACAACGCGGCCGCCGGACCCGACGGCCCGCTGCTGACGAAGGACTGGGACTACGGCTACCGCGCCACCGGGATCGACTCGCGACTCCGCGCGGCGCTCGCGGGCGGAGCGAAGCTCACCGCCGACGACATGTCGTCGATCCAGCTCGACACGTCCGATGCGAACGCCGCCCGGTTCCTGCCGGTGATCGCGGAGCTCGACCTCTCGGGCGACGCCGCTCGCGGCGCCGAGCTGCTCGACGGCTGGAACGGGCACGCCGACGCCGACAGCGCCGAGGCCGCGTACTTCAACGTGTTCTGGCGGACGCTCCTCGACGACATGTTCGGCGGGCTGCCCGCCGAGACCCTGCCGCAGGGCGGCGACCGATGGTTCACGGTCGTGGGCACCCTGCTCGGCCAGCCCGACTCGTCGTGGTGGGGCGAGGCATCCGGCGAGGTACCGGCTCGTGACGCGGCGATCGCGAAGGCGCTCGACGAGGCGTGGGACGAGGCGGCCGACCTCATGGGCGACGATGCCGCCGACTGGCGGTGGGGCGACCTGCACACGCTGACGCTCACCAACCAGAGCTTCGGCGAGTCGGGCGTCGCGCCCATCGAATGGCTGTTCAACCGCGGGCCGTACGAGCTCGGCGGCGGATCGGCGATCGTGAACGCGATCGGATGGGACGCCTCGCAGGGGTACGGCGTCGACTGGGTGCCGTCGATGCGCATGGTCGTCGACCTCGACGACGTCGACCGATCGACGTGGATCAACCTCACCGGCGCCTCGGGGCACGCGTTCCACCCGAACTACGACGACCAGGCACCGCTCTGGCAACGGGGCGAGACGCGGCAGTGGCCGTTCACGCTCGACGCGATCGTCGCGTCGGCGCGCGACACGCTGCTGCTCCGCGCGGTCGAGTAGACGCTCTGCGCGGTATCGGGGGCGTCGCCGTGCCGTGGCTCCCCCGACGCTCCCGCGTCGCTCCCCGACCGCGCGGTCAGGTGCGGATCGCGTTGATCGCGAGCCCGAGCACACGACTGCGCTGCGCCTCGTCGTCGAACGACGACACGGCCGCGACTCCCGAGACGAGCTTCACGACGTCGCCGATGGTGACGTCGTCGCGCACCTCGCCGGCGGCCTGGGCGCGCGCGAGCAGCGGCTCGCCGGCGCCCAGCATGATGGACCGGCATTCGCCGAGCACGGACGACTCGCGGTTGAGCCCCTCGAGCAGGGCGTGCTTGGTGCCCACGTACGAGACGAATCGGTCGAGCCAGGTCTCGAGCGCGGGCCACGGCTCGAGCGCCGAGACCTCGTCGGCCGCCTGGGCGAGCGCCTCGACCTCGCCCAGGTAGAGCGTCTCGATGAGGTCGTCTCGGGTCGGGAAGTTGCGGTAGAGCGTGCCGATGCCGACCCCGGCGCGCCGGGCGATGTCCTCGAGCGAGGCCGACGAGCCGTCTTCGGCGAACGCCTGCCGCCCCGCCGCGACGAGCGCGTCGAAGTTGCGCGCGGCGTCGGCACGGCGGGGCCGCCGCGCCTCGAGGGTGTGCACCCGCAGCACCTCGGTCATTCCGCGCTCAACTCCTCTGCCGGTTGCGGCGGGCAGGTGACGTGCCGCCGACGAATTCCAGTGGACCCCTTGCGAAACGGAGGCCCCCTCCGGTAATGTCGTCTTCGTCGATAACCGGAGGCTTCCTCCACTCGGAGCCATACTCCACTTTACCTCGCTCCTCGCGTTCGCGCACCTGACCGAAGGGTCCGCAGTGTCAACCACCTCACGCGCCGCTTTCGCGGCCATCGCCGTGAGCGTCGCCTCGCTCGCGCTGCTCCAGAATCTCGTCATCCCCGTCATCCCGACCATCGCCGCCGACTTCGGCGTCGCCGCCGACACTGCCTCGTGGACCAACACGGCCTGGCTCATCGCGGCCGCCGTCGCCACTCCCCTGCTCGGTCGCATCGGCGACCTCCGCGGGCGCCGCGCCACCTTCCTCGCCGTGCTCGCGGTCGTCGCCGTGGGCGACATCGTCGCCGCGGTCGCACCCGACCTCACGACCCTCATCGCGGGCCGCATCCTGCAGGGGGTGGGCGGGGCACTGTTCCCCCTCGCGTTCGGCCTGCTGCGCGACGTCATGCCGCGCGAACGCCTCACCGGCGCGATCGGCGCGACGAGCGCGATCATCGGCATCGGCGGCGCCGCGGGCAGCGTGCTCGCCGGCCCGATCGCCGGCGTGCTCAGCTGGCGCGCGGTGTTCGCCGTCCCGCTCATCACCGCGATCGCGGGCATCGTGCTCGTCGCGCTCCTCGTGCCGGCGACCGGCACCCGCGCGACCGGTCGGGTGAACGTGCTCGCCGGCGTGCTGCTGTCGGGCTGGCTCGTCGCCCTCCTCGTCCCGCTCAGCTCCGGCGCCCGCTGGGGCTGGGGGTCGCCGCTCACGATCGGCCTGTTCGTGCTCGCCGCCCTGCTGATGGCCGCCTGGGCGGTCACCGAGCTGCGCTCGGCCGAGCCGCTCGTCGACCTGCGCCTGCTCTTCGCCCGTGAGCTCTGGCCGGTCAATGCGGCGTCACTGCTGCTCGGCGCCGCGGCATTCGGGTTCTGGGGCTACCTGCCGCAGTTCCTCGAGACGACGGCCGGCTGGGGGCTCGGCCTCGACGTGCAGGCCGCGGGGCTCGCCCTGCTGCCGCTGCTCATCGGCATGTCGGGCGTCGGCTTCGCCGCCGGGGCGCTCAGCCGCGTCATCCCGCTTCGCCTCATGCTCGCGGGCGGCGCACTGCTCATGGCCGCAGGCGTCGGGTTCGCCGTGTTCGACCACGACGCGGTGTGGAAGCTCGCGGTCGCCGGCGGCGTGTTCGGCGTCGGCATCGGGCTCGCCTACGCCTCGGCGGCGAGCATCGTCGTCGAGAGCGTACCCGCCGACCGCACCGGCGTGGCGACCGGCGTGAACGCGAACCTCCGCACGATCGGCTCGGCGATCGGATCGGCCCTCGTGAGCACCATCGTCTTCGGCAGCGCGGGCGGCACGGCCGCCCCGACGCAGACGGGCTACGACATCGCGTGGCTCACGGTCGCGCTGATGGCGGTGCTCGCCGCGGTCATCGTGCTCGCGGTCGGGCGAGCGCCCCGTACGGCGCGCCTCGACGAACTGGATGCCTCGCCGACGGCCGAACTCGTCGACGCGGCCTGATCGGCCGACGCGAAGGGTCCCGATTCCACCGGAATCGGGACCCTCGTCGTTCGTGCGCCCGACGCGCCGGGCTCAGGCGCCCGGGTAGTGCCGCACCGGCTCACCCGTGTAGAGCTGCTGCGGGCGACCGATCTTGGTCTGCGGGTCGAGGTTCATCTCGCGCCAGTGGGCGATCCAGCCGGGCAGGCGGCCGATCGCGAACAGCACGGTGAACATGCGCGTCGGGAAGCCCATCGCCTTGTAGATGACGCCCGTGTAGAAGTCGACGTTCGGGTAGAGCCGGCGCTCCTTGAAGTAGTCGTCCTGCAAGGCGAACTGCTCGAGCTCCTTCGCGATGTCGAGCAGCGGGTCGTCGATGCCGAGGCTCTCGAGCACGGCGTCGGCCGACTCCTTGACGATCTTCGCCCGCGGGTCGTAGTTCTTGTAGACGCGGTGCCCGAAGCCCATGAGCTTCACGCCGTCTTCCTTGTTCTTGACGCGCTCGACGAAGCGGGCGACGCCCTCGCCCGACTCCTGGATCCGGCCGAGCATCTGCAGCACGGCCTCGTTGGCGCCGCCGTGCAGCGGGCCCGAGAGTGCCTGGATGCCCGCCGAGATCGACGAGTAGAGGTTCGCACCGGTCGAGCCGACGAGGCGCACGGTCGAGGTCGACGCGTTCTGCTCGTGGTCCTCGTGCAGGATGAGCAGCCGGTCGAGCGCCTTCGCGAGCGTCGGGTCGATGCGATACGGCTCGGCCATGTTGCCGAAGTTCAGCCGCAGGAAGTTCTCGACGAAGTTCAGCGAGTTGTCGGGGTAGAGGAACGCCTGGCCGACGCTCTTCTTGTGGGCGTAGGCGGCGATCACCGGCAGCTTCGCGAGCAGGCGCAGCGTCGTGAGCTCGACGTGGTCGAGATCGTGCGGGTCGGACGAGTCCTCGTAGTAGGTCGAGAGGGCCGCGACCGCGCTCGACAGCACCGACATCGGGTGCGCCGTGTGCGGCAGCGCCGAGAAGAAGCGCTTGAGGTCTTCGTGCAGCAGCGTGTGGCGGCGCACCTTCTCATCGAACTCGCCGAGCTGGTCGGCGGTCGGCAGCTGGCCGTAGATGAGCAGCCAGGCGACCTCGAGGTAGGTCGAGTGCTCGGCGAGCTCTTCGATCGGGTAGCCCCGGTAGCGCAGGATGCCCTGCTCGCCGTCGATGTAGGTGATCGCCGACCGCGTCGATGCGGTGTTGACGAATCCGTAGTCGAGCGCGGTGAGCCCCGTCTGGCGCGTCAGCGTCGACAGGTCGATGCTCGCATTGCCGTCGACCGCGGGGCGCACGGGGAACTCGGCGGTGCCGCCGGGGAAGCTGAGGGTCGCGGTCTCGGGGTTCTGCCCCGCCGCGGGGTTCACGACGTCGCTCACGGCGCCTCCTGTGATCGTCACTTGCGCGGTCACCTGCCTTTCGGGCTCGCGGCGTAGGGTCGGCCACGGTCCGACCTACAGCCTAGACGTGCCGGAGGCACACTGTCGCATCCGCCAAGAGATCGCTGTATACATTGGCGGCACCTGACACTGCGCCGCGCCGGGTTCGTGTCGGGATGCTACGAGCCGGCCGCCGCACGCAGGCGCGACGCCGCCGCGGCGATGCGCTCGTCGGTCGCCGTGAGCGACAGGCGCACGTGCTCGGGGTGGTGCACGCCGTAGAAGTGGCCGGGGCCCCCGATGATGCCGAGGTCGGCGAGCCGGCCGATCGACTCCCACGCGTCGCGCCCCTCGGTCGCCCACAGGTAGAGGCCGGCGTCGCTGCGGTCGATGCGGAAGCCGGCCGCCTCGAGCGCCGGCTTGAGCTGCGCGCGGCGCGCTCGGTAGCGCTCCTTCTGCTCGGCCACGTGCGCATCGTCGCGGAGGGCTGCGATCATCGCCTGCTGCAGCGGCTGGGCGAGCATGAGCCCGGCGTGCTTGCGCACGTTCGTGAGCCGGCCGACGACCGTGCGGCACCCTGCGATGAACGCGGTGCGGTAGCCCGCCATGTTCGACTGCTTGGAGAGGGAGTACGCGACGAGCGTGTTCCGCCGGCTGTCGCCGACCACCCTGGGGTCGAGCAGGCTCGGCACCGCGCCCTCGGCCCACTCGCCCTCCCACCCGAGCTCGGCGTAGCACTCGTCGCCGACGATGACCGCGTCGAGCTCGAGGGCGCGCTCGCGCGCCGTGCGGAGCTCGTCGATCGTGAGCACGCGCCCGTCGGGGTTGCCGGGGCTGTTGAGCCAGACGAGCCTCGTCGCATCGGGCCATTCGGCGGGGTCGTCGCTCGCCATCGCCGTCGCGCCGGCGAGCACCGCACCCATCTCGTAGCTCGGGTACGCGGCCTTCGGGTGCACGACGACGTCGCCCTCGCCGAGCCCGAGCAGGAACGGCAGCAGCGCCACGAGCTCCTTCGAGCCGACCGTGGGCAGCACGTTCTCGCGGGTGAGCCCGGTCACGCCGCGACGCCGGGCGAACCACGCGACGATCTCGTCGCGCAGCAGGTCGGAGCCGACGGTCTGCGGATACGCGTGAGCGTCGGTCGAGGCGGCGAGCGCCTCGCGCACGATCGCGGGCGTCTCGTCGACGGGCGACCCGATCGAGAGGTCGACCACCCCGTCGGGGTGGGCGGCCGCCCGCTCGCGGTACGGGACCATGAGGTCCCACGGATAGTCGGGCAGTTCGCCCCGCGCCACGGTCGGAACCTCGCCGACTAGTGCGCCTGCGGCGGAAGCGCCGCGATGATCGGGTGGTCCTTCGCGATGACGCCGACCTTCGCGGCACCGCCGGGCGAGCCGATGTCGTCGAAGAACTCGACGTTCGCCTTGTAGTAGTCGGACCACTCGTCGGGCAGGTCGTCCTCGTAGTAGATCGCCTCGACCGGGCACACCGGCTCGCACGCGCCGCAGTCGACGCACTCGTCGGGGTGGATGTAGAGCGAGCGCTCACCCTCGTAGATGCAGTCGACGGGGCACTCGTCGATGCACGCACGGTCTTTCACATCGACGCACGGGAGGGCAATGACATAGGTCACGGTGGTTCGTGCTCCTTCGGAGAGGCTGGATCTTCAGTCTATGCGCGGGCTCGGGCCCGCGACGGCAACTCGGGCCACGCGACGACGAGCACGGCGATGAGCGCGGGCGCGAACGACCAGACGGTGCCGAGGAGGTCGCCGACGACGAGCACCGAACCGCCCGGCCCGGGCAGGTAGGTGAGCACGGCGACCATCACCACGAGGCCGGCCGCCGCGGCGGCCGTGATCGCGCGGCCCCGGGTCACGAGCCGGATGCCGACGAGGAGGGCGGCGATGCCGATGATCGCGACGACGAGGCCCCACGGGATCACCGCGTCACCGATGCGGAGCACCTGCCGGTGGCCGACCGTGGCGATCGCGCCGTAGACGGCGCCGACGAGTGCGGCGACGACGAGCGCGCCGACACGGGCGGCGATCGACGGCGACTCGTGGCGCACGACGTCACTCATCGGGCGGCAGGGGTGGGGGTCGGCATGCGACGAGTCTACCGGGGCGGGCCCTCGGTGGGCTTGCGCCGGCGACCGCCGGCGCAGCGCCCGCGGGAGCCGATGCCGTAGCGTGGTCGGCACGCACCGAAGCACCGAGAGGATCGACGATGACCGACGCCACGACCGCCGCCCCGACCGACGTCCCCGAGGTGCGGGTCGAACGCGACGCCGACCTCGCCGTCGTCACGATCGACCGGCCGAAGGCACTCAACGCCCTCTCCCCCGCCGTGCTCGCCGCGCTCGAGACGGCGTTCACCGGGTTCGCCGACGAGATCGCCGGCGACGGTGCGGCGGTGCGCGGCGTGCTGCTGACCGGCGCGGGCGGACGAGCGTTCATCGCCGGCGCCGACATCCGGGCGATGGCCGGCCTCACCCCCGAGGAGGGCGAGGCGGCTGCACGCGCCGGCCACCGGGTCGCCGCCGCGATCGAGGCGCTGCCGGTTCCCGTCATCGCCTGCGTCGACGGGTTCGCGCTGGGGGGCGGGCTCGAGATGGCGCTCGCGTGCGACTTCATCTACGCGACCGACGCCTCGGCGTTCGGCCAGCCCGAGGTGCATCTCGGACTCATCCCGGGCTTCGGCGGTACGGTGCGACTGCCCCGCACGATCGGCCTCGCACTCGCGAAGGAACTGATCTACACGGGCCGCCGCATCGGCATCGACGAGGCCGTCGCGGCGGGGCTCGTCGCCCGCCGCTTCGCCGACCGCGAGTCGATGTTCGCCGGCGCGCGCGAGACGATCGCGCTCGTGTCGCAGAACGCCGCCCCGGCCGTGGGCCTCGCGAAGCGCGTGCTCGTCGATGCGACGGGGATGCCGACCGCGACGGCGAGCGATCTGGAGATCGCGGGCTTCGGCGATGCGTTCCGAACGGCCGACATGCGCGAGGGGGTCTCGGCGTTCATCGAGAAGCGGGAACCCCGCTTCACCGGGGCGTAGGACGCCGAGGGGCCGAGGAGCGCGCGCCGACGGAGCACGCGTATCGAGACCGGCGATCGTCGGCGCTCCTCGACCACCCGAGAGGACGTCAGCCGATGTGGGCGGCGAGCCAGGCGAACCCGTCGAACCGGGCCCCGTCGGCACCGAACATCTCGAGGTGCAGGTGCGGGCCGGTCGACTGGCCGGTCGTGCCGACGAGGCCGAGCTGCTGGCCGGCGGCCACGCGCTGACCGACCGACACCGCGATCGAGCCGAACTGCATGTGCGCGTACGAGCTCGTGACGAGCTCGCCGCCGATGTTGTGCTCGACCTCGACGTTGACGCCCAGGCCGCCGCCGTTCTCGGTCGCCTTCACGACGACGCCGTCGGCGATCGACATGACCGGCGTGCCGTCGCCGGGCGTGAAGTCGACCCCGTCGTGGAACGTCGAGCAGCCCGCGCAGGGTGCATCGCGCGGGCCGTAGCCGCCGCTGCGGCGGTCGGGGTTCTGCACCGGCCACACGACCACGTCGGACTCGATGATCGACACCGAGCCGAGCCCCGCGACCTGCGAGACGATGGGCGGCGGCGCCTTGACGACGTCGTACGACTCGGCCGCGAGCGTCGCCTCGACGGCGTCGGCACCGACCTCGACGTGTTGCGGGGTGAAGCTCACGGTGTCTTCGACGGGGGCATAGACCGACGCGCGGGACTCGGCATCGGTCGCGGTCACGGCGAGGGCGGGCACGCTCGTCGCGACGATCATCGCGCCGACGAAGCCCATCGCGGCGATCGAGAGCGCCTGGCGAGCGGTCGCTGGGCGACGTGCGGGGCGGCGGGCAGGAACGGGGGCGGCCGCGCGGCGGCCGTGCTGGGGGGAAGTCATCACGCGTTACGTATCAAAGGGGGTCGGGTTTCGTGGCGAAACTGGCTTGAGATCGAGACAATCTCAGCTACCGTACGCAGCGTTTCTGAGAGGAACCTCCGATACGCATGCATGGAAGCCGTGCGCCCATGCGCGCTCTCCCCGCCCCGCCCCCGCCGCAGACACGACGACGCGGATGCCTCGGGGCCGGCCCCGGGGCATCCGCGTCGTGTGGTGGC
>NZ_JBSHHD010000011.1:0-50277 GCF_053618155.1 Agromyces sp. NPDC055658
GCACCCGAAGGTGCGCCCCCGCTCCGCAATCCGTGCGTTACGCGCAGATCGTGGTGAGCTCCGTGATGCTCGTGGTGAGCGACTCGAGGTGGTCGCTCATCGCCGAGATGTCGGCGTTCGCCGGGTCGGCGAGCATGCCGTCGACGTACTCGACGTACTCGTTCATGGCGGTCGCGGCACCGTCGAGCGCGGGCTTGACGTCGGCGTTCGAGACCTGGTCGGCCGCGTCACCCACCTTGGCCTGGGCACCCTTGAACGCCTCGAGCGCGGTGGTCGGGTCGCTCGCGTCGACCGACGAGAGCGACTGCAGGTCGGTGAGGGTGCCCTCGACGATCTCGCACGCCTCCTCCTTGCTCTGGTCGGCGGCGGGTGCAGCTTCGGCGCTGTCGGCCTTCGAGTCGGACTTCGCGTCGTCGGCGGAGCCGGTGGCGGCACAACCCGTGAAGAGCAGCGCGAGCAGCGCGAACGAGGCGGCGGCGAGCGGACGTGATGCAGTCATCTGTGTGATTCCCCTGGATTTTCGGTACCGAGTCGTTCCCGGTCCCCCGCTCCATCCAAGCAGGAGGCACCGACAGCGCGAAATGGGGACCCGTCCCCATCGCCGGCCGACCGCCGTCGAGCGCCGCCGGGTCAGGGGTACCGCGCCGTGAGGGCGACGCCGACCTGGGCGAGTCGTCCACGGAGTCCGACGGGTGCGACGACCTCGATCTCCGCAGCCCAGCCCGCGAGTCGTCGAACGAGGACCGTCTCGCTCTGGGCGACGACGCGCACCCGCACCCGCCCGTCGCGCACGTCGCCGGGGCCGTCGACGTCGTCGTGGACCTCCTCGTCGACGAGGCCCCCGACCCAGCCGCGGAACTCGTCGGCCGCGGCCGGGTCGACGAGCACGACGGCCTCGACGCGGCGGCGAGCGCGCTGCGCGGCGGCGCGCAGGTCGGCCCAGGCGACATCGAGGTCGAAGTCCGCGGGCGGCTCGAACCGCTCGGCGAGCGCCTCGACGTCGGCCATGCGATCGACGCGGTAGCTCCGTCGATCGGCGACGTCGGGCGGCACGTCCGCCGAGTCGTGCGGCACCCGGTCGGCGATCAGGTACCACGTGCCGCGCGTGTCGATGAGACCGAGCGGGCGCACGGTGCGCGACGCCGGCTCGCCGCCCCAGCGCGTGTAGGTGAAGCGCACGACACGTCGCTCGACCACCGCCGCCTGCAGCACCTCGACCCGGTGCGACGGCCGGGTCGCCGGCGCATCCCACCCGCCGGAGTCGACGACGATCGACTCGGCGGCGGCCTCGGCCTCGGCGCGGAACGTCGCGGGCAGGGCCCGCAGCACCTTGCGCAGGGCCGAGCGCGCCTCCTCGCTCTCACCGGCGCGAGGTCCGAACAGGAGGAACAGCGCTCGCGCCTCGGCCGCCGTGAAGCCGCTGAGGTCGGTGCGGCCCTCGCCGAGGAGCTGCCAGCCGCCGCCCCGGCCCGGCTGCGGGTAGACGGGGATCCCGGCCGCCGACAGCGCCTCGAGGTCGCGGCGGGCCGTGGCGACCGAGATCTCGAGCTCCTCGGCGAGCTGCCTCGCGGTCACCCTGCCTCGCGCCTGCATGACGAGGAGGGTCGCGACGAGTCGGTCTGCACGCATGTTCCGATTCTCGTCGCAAAAGTAGTCAATAGGTGAGCACTTCTGCGTTCGATCATGGATTCATCAGGGCGACGACCGGTCGCCGAGGACGAGGAGAATCCCATGCTGCGAGGCATCGCCACCATCAACTGCTACGTCGACGACCCCGCCGCGGCCGCGGCCTGGTACACCGAGGTGCTCGGCATCGAGCCGTACTTCAGCCGTCCCGGCCCCGACGGGAGCCCGGCCTACGTCGAGTTCCGCATCGGCGACCACCAGCAGGAACTCGGGTTCATCGACCGGCGGTTCGCGCCGGCGGGGCTCGGCGCCGGCACCGGCGGCGCGCTCGTGCACTGGCACGTCGACGACCTGGAGCGGGCGGTCGCGCGGCTCGTCGAGCTCGGCGCGACGCCCCTCATGCCGATCACGGAGCACGGCCCCGGTTTCGTCACGGCCTCGGTCGTCGACCCGTTCGGCAACGTCCTCGGCGTGATGACCAACGTGCACTACCTCGACATGCTCGGCGGGCCGGCGCCCGTGCTCGCGCGCGAGGACTGAGCCGGCCGGGGAGCCGCAGGCGGGTGATCGGCCGCCCGGGTCCCCGACCCGGGCGGCCCGTCCGTCAGGCGACGGATGCCTCGTCGGCGACGATCTCGTCGATCACGCTCGTGCGCTCCGGAACCCAGCCGAGTGCGCGGGCCTTCGCGCCGAATGCACGCTGGTCGAGGAGCAGCGCATCGGCGAACGCCTCGCCGAGCCGCGAGCGCGAGCGCCCGGCGCCCTCAGCGACGACGCCCGTGGCACCTCCCCGACCGACGACCGCCTCGGCGACCTCGCGCACGGTCGTCGGCGATCCGTCGCTGCCGACGACCCGGCCGAGCCCTGACTCGTGCTCGACCGCGAGCCGGTACAGGCGCGCGAGGTCGTCGACGTGCACCCACGTCCAGTGCTGGTCCCCGTCGCCGATGAGCTCGAGGCGGCCGGCGGCGTCGCGCGGCGCCTCCACGACCAGCCCGGAGAGCCCGCGACCGCGCCCGTAGACGACGCCCGGTGCGATGACCGTCACCGCATCGGATGCCGCGAGCAGCCGCTCCTCGATCGGCACCCGCCACGCGACCAGTTCCGGCGGGTTGGGCACGGCGTCGTCGTCGAGGTCGTCGCCCGCGCCGTACGCCCAGATGCCGCCGGTGTGCACGTACCGGCGGCCGGTGCCCGCGAAGGCGTCGAGCACCGCCTCCGCGATCGCCCTGTCGAACGCGGCCGCATCGGCGGCGGGCGCCGCGGTGTGGATCGCCGCGTCGACGCCG
This sequence comes from Agromyces sp. NPDC055658, assembly GCF_053618155.1. NCBI lineage: Bacteria > Bacillati > Actinomycetota > Actinomycetes > Micrococcales > Microbacteriaceae > Agromyces > Agromyces sp. NPDC055658. The sequence goes on from NZ_JBSHHD010000011.1 coordinate 2,916, forward strand.
TCGAGCCGACGCGCGAGCCACGAGGCATCCGTGAGTTCGCCGATCGCCGCGGTCGCACCGCGCACGGTGACGTCGTCGGCCGCGCGCTCGCTGCGCACGGCCGCGACGACGTCGTGTCCCGCGCCGACGAGTTCGTCGAGCACGGCCGATCCGATGTATCCGGTCGCGCCGGTCAGTAGAATCCTCATGCCTGAGACGCTACGGACGCGTCGCCGGTTACTTCAACGGAAGTTCCCTCGGGGGAACCGCACCTGCACGGGGGTCCGATGTCCGAGCCGAACGCCATCACCGCAGAGCCGTGGAGCGTGCTCGCGCCCGACTGCCCGAGCCGGGTCATCTTCGGGCGCATCGGCGAGCGCTGGACCATGTTCGTCATCCTCGCGCTCTCGCGCGCCGGCACCCTGCGATTCACCGAGCTGCGCGCCCGCGTCGGCGAGGTCACGCCGAAGGTGCTCACCGAGACGCTCCGGGCGCTCGAGGGCGACGGGCTCGTCGAGCGCCGCGCCTTCGCCGACTCGCCGCCCCGCGTCGAGTACTCGCTCACCCCGCTCGGCGAGTCGCTGCTCGAGCCGATCGGCGCGTTGCGCGACTGGGCCGAGCGGCACGTGCCCGAGGTGCTCGCGTCGCGCGAGCGCGCGCTCGGCTGACGCACGCCGCGCACACGCGAGCACCGCGTGTCGAAGCACCCACCCGTCGCGCTACGGTGGGCGGGTGACCCGCGTGCTGCTCATCATCGACATCCAGCAGGACTACTTCCCGGGCGGGCGGCACCCGCTCGTCGACCCCGATGCCGCGGCCGCCGCAGCGGCGCGCCTGCTCGCCGCGTGGCGCGAGCGCGGCGAGCCGGTCGTGCACGTGCAGCACGTCTGGGACGCGCCCGACGCCGCGTTCTTCCAGCCGGGCACGCCGGGCGTCGAGATCCATCCGGTCGTCGCACCGCGCGCGGACGAAGCCCTCGTCACGAAGTCGAATCCGAACGCGTTCCTCGAGACCGACCTCGCCGAGCGCCTCGACGAGCTGGCCCGCAGCGCCGCGACGCCGGGCGACCCGATCAGCCCGGTCGACCTCGTCGTCGCGGGCATGATGTCGAGCATGTGCGTCGACGCGACCGTGCGCGCCGCCGCCGACCGCGGTCATGCCGTCGCCGTCGCGCACGACGCGTGCGCCGCACCCGACCTCGAGTTCGACGGCGTCGTCGTCCCGGGTGCCCAGGTGCACGCGGCGTTCATGGCGGCGCTCGCCGACGGCTACGCCGCGGTCGACCTCGCCGACGAGATCATCGCGCGCATAGCGTAGTTTCGAGGTTATTCCGGCGCGCGACATCCAAATTGAGCGCGAAGCGGAGCCGAAGTCCCGAATCTCGCAGAACTTCGCAACTTCTTCCGTTTGCGGGAACGCCGCGCGCGTGTGACCATCGATGGCATGATCACCGCCGATCGCGCGCACCTCGCCCCCGTCGAACCGGCGGGCGCGCCCGCCGCCGCGCCCGAAGGGGCCGGTGAGCTCGACGCCCTCACGCTCGGCCGCCGCATCCGGGAGCGCCGGGTCGCACGAGGGATGACGCTCGGCGAACTGGCCCGCGCGATCGACCGGGCGCCCAGCCAGGTGTCGGCGATCGAGAACGGCAAGCGCGAGCCGCGACTGTCGATGCTGCGCACGATCGCCCTCGCGCTCGGCACGAGCGTCGACGAGCTGCTGCGCACCGATGCGCCGAGCGAGCGGGCCGCCCTCGAGATCGCCGTCGAACGCGCCCAGCGGGGCCCGGTCTTCTCGGCGCTCGGACTCGACCCGTTCCGCGTGGCGAAGTCGATGAGCGACCAGACCCTGCAGACGATCCTCGCGCTGCACAACGAGATCGACCGCCTGCACCGCGAGCGCGCCGCGACCCCCGAGGAGGCGCGCCGGGCGAACGCCGAGCTGCGCGCCGAGATGCGCGCCCGCGACAACTTCTACCCCGAGCTCGAGCAGAAGGCGGCCGAGCTGCTCGAGGCCGTCGGCCACACCGGGGGCCCGGTCTCGCACCAGCTCGTCGCCGACATGGCGACCCACCTCGGCTACTCGCTGCACTACGTCGGCGACCTGCCGCACTCCACCCGCTCGGTGACCGACAAGCGCAACGGCCGCATCTACCTGCCGACCCAGCAGTCGCCGTCGCGCGACTCCCGCTCCCCCATCCTGCAGGCGCTCGCGAGCCACCTGCTGGGCCACGAGGAGCCTGCGAGCTACGGCGACTTCCTGCGCCAGCGCATCGAGACCAACTACCTGACCGCAGCGATCCTGCTGCCCGAGCAGGCCGCGGTGCGCTACCTCACCGAGGCGAAGAACCTGCGGCGCATCTCGATGGAGGAGCTGCGCGACCACTTCGCGGTCTCGTACGAGACGGCGTCGCACCGGTTCACGAACCTCGCGACGGCCCGCCTCGACATCCCCGTGCACTTCATGAAGGTGCACGAGTCGGGCACGATCATCAAGGCGTACGAGAACGACCGGGTGCGGTTCCCCTCCGACGCACTCGGCGCCGTCGAGGGCACCACCGTCTGCCGCAACTGGACCGCTCGCACGGTCTTCGACGTCGACGACCGCTTCAGCCCCTGGTACCAGTACACCGACACGCCGTCGGGCACGTTCTGGTGCACGTCGCGCATCGAGAAGGCCAAGGAGGGCGAGTACTCGGTCTCGGTCGGCGTGCCGTTCGAGCACGTCAAGTGGTTCCGCGGCCGGGAGACACCGCATCGTGCGGTTTCTCGCTGCCCCGATCCGTCGTGCTGCCAGGCTCCCGCGGGCCTCGCCGAGAAGTGGGCGGATGCCTCGTGGCCGGCCGCGCGCACTCCGACATCGCTGCTCGCGGCGCTGCCGACGGGCACGTTCCCCGGCGTCGACCAGACCGAGGTGTACGAGTTCCTCGAGCAGCACGCACCGGCGCTCGGCTGACGGCCGAACGACGAAGGAGCGCACCGAGCCCCTCACGGGGTCCCGATGCGCTCCTCCGGCCGGCGCCGGCGTCGACTCAGCGCGCGGCGGCCTTCAGCTCGCGTCCGTGCACCGTCAGCGCGTAGATCACGAGGATGTCGAGCACGATCAGGATGATCGACAGCCAGGGCTGGGCGGGAATCAGGAAGAGCTGCCCGATCGCGTTGACGATCGCGAGGATGATCGCGATGACCCGTGCCCAGGTGGCGCCTCCGAAGAGCGCGAGCGACGTGATGATCAGGAAGGCGCCGATGATCAGGTGCCACCAGCCCCACCCGGCGACGTTCATCATGAACAGGTTCTCGCTCGTGAGGAAGTAGGCGCTGTCGGGGCCGATGATGGCCATGAGTCCGTAGATCGCGTCGAAGATACCCGCGATCAGCAGCACGATCGCAGCGAAGTATCCCCAGCCGACCCAGCCGGTGGTTTCGGTGTCGCTCATTTCGGTTCCTCCCTGTGGGGTTGGACGGGCGCCCGGGAGTGAACCCGCGCGTCGCCTCGGTTGCCGTCACGGTACCGAGCCGCGACCTGCACAGGCATCACTCAGGTTGCGTGATTCGCAGCCCCGGCGAGGTCTCGCGGGGTCAGAGCCGCCCGATGCCCGAGACGATGACGAACACGCCGATCACGACGAGGATCAGGCCCGTGATCGACCGGCTGTTCCGCGACATCCAGTCGCGCATGCTCGTGAGGCGGGGGGCGGTGCGCCGGGGCGCGACCTTCGCCGAGACGATGGGCACGGCGACGGTCGAGGCCCCGATGACGACGAAGCACGCGATCACCACGACCGACTCCACGGCCGTGAGCCCGGCGCCGCGGATGGAGAGCGCCGCCGCGACGACGAGCAGCAGGCTCTTCGGCCGGATGTTGAGCACCGCGCCGAGCGTGAACGCCTCGCCCGGGCCGAGCCGGCTGATGCGCCCGAGCCACTTCGGCGGCTGGTCGGCGGGCGTGCGCGGAGCGCGCAATCGTCCCACGATGGCGACGACGATGATGAGCGCGCCGACGATGATCTCGGCGATGCCGACGGCCTGCTCGGGCTCGCGCTGCGACCCCTGGCGCGGCAGCACCTGCGCGAGCGCCGTGCACCCGATGACGAGCGCGGTCATGCCGACGAGCCATCCCGCGAGGAACGGCCCGGCGACCCGGTCGCCGTTCGGCGACAGCAGGATGGAGAGCGTGACGAGGATCGGCACGGAGCTCGCCGCGACCGCGACCGCGATCGGCACGACATGCGCGAATGCCTGAAGCGTTCCGCTCATGCCGCGCCGATCGCGGACTCGTCAGTTCTCTGCGTGTTCAGTGGGACTCAAGCCTTCGCCGGCAGGTGGTACGCGACATGGACGCTGTCGATCGTACCGTCGAAGGCGAAGGGCATCTTGTCGAAGTACGCCCGCGAGACGGGTCCGCCGTACGCGCGGCCGATGTCGAGGCAGTCGTTCGCCGAGAACAGCAGCGGCGCGCTGACGGGCACCGTGCCCGAGCCGACCTCGGCGCCGTTCACCTTCAGCGAGACCGAGAGCGGTCCGCCGGGCCGGGGCTCGAGGTAGTCGGTCACGATCTCGATCGTCGCCTCGCCCGCCGCGAGCGGCTCGGCCGAGGCGATGATCGTGCGCTGCACCAGGAACAGGTTGTACTCGTAGTGCAGCACGCCGTCGACGAGGTAGGCCGTGAGCCCGCCGCCGGCGCCGCCGAGCTTGTAGAGCACGCCGTTCGCCTGCTCGGGCAGGTCGACCTGCATCGAGACCGTGTTCGGCTTGTTGCCGAGCGCCGGCGCGCAGAACTCGGGGATGCGGACGGTATCGCCCGACAGCTCCCACTCGGTGTAGGCCGGGCCGAGCCGGAACTCGGGGTGGTAGACCGGAACCCAGAGCCCGCCGCCGACCGGCAGCACCTCGTTCTTGGCCGCCTCGATCGCGAACAGCTCCTTCAACTGCGCGAGCTTCTCGGGATGCTCCGCGGCGAGGTCGCGCGCCTGGCTCCAGTCCTCGTCGAGGTGGTAGAGCTCCCACTTGTCGGCGTCGGGAGTCCAGGTCGCGATGCCGGGAGGCGCCCCGGGCACCCACGGCAGGCGCGGCCCCGTCGCAGACGCGATCCACCCGTCTGAGTAGATCGATCGGCTCGCCATGATCTCGAAGTACTGCACCCGGTGCCGTCCGTCGGCCGACGGGTCGTCGATCGCGTACGCGAAGCTCGTGCCGTCGATCGGGTCCTGCGGGATGCCGTTCACCATGTCGGGGTGCGAGATGCCGAGGATCTCGTAGATCGTCGGCACGACGTCGATGACGTGGTGGAACTGGGTGCGCGGCTCGGGGTCGTGCGCGATCCGGCCGGGCCACTGCACGAACATCGGGTTGCGGGTGCCGCCGAGGTGCGAGGCCATGAGCTTCATGCCCTGGTACGGCGTCGACCCCGCCCACGCCCACGCCGCGTGGTACTGGTTGTCGGTCGCAGGGGTGCCGAGCGCGTCGAGCCCGCCGAGCTCCTCGAGCGCGGCGATGTGCTGGTCGATCGTCGTGGGGATCATGTTCTGCGCCAGCAGCTCGCTGATCGTGCCGTTCTGGCCCTCGCCCGACGACCCGTTGTCGCCCCAGATGTAGACGATGATCGTGTTGTCGAGGTAGCCGAGGCGCTCGATCTCGTCGATGAGGCGGCCGGCCTGCACGTCGGCGTGCTCGCCGAAGCCGGCGCACACCTCCATCAGGCGCGCCTGGAACGGCTTCTGGTGATCGGGGATGTCGTCCCAGCCCTGCAGGCTCTCGGGTCGCGGGGTGAGCTCGGCCGAGTCGGGGATCCAGCCGGACTCCTTGGCCCCGGCGAACGCCGTCTCGCGGTAGGCGTCCCAGCCGTCGTCGAACTTGCCCTTGTACTTGTCGGCCCACTCCTTCATGATGTGGTGCGGCCCGTGGATGGCGCCCGTCGCCCAGTACATGTAGAAGGGCTTGTCGGGCGCGTTCGCCTTGTGGTCGCGCAGCCAGTGCATCGCGTCGTCGGCGAGGTCCTCACTCAGGTGGTAGCCCTCCTCGGGCGACTTGGGCGGCAGCACGCCGGTCGTGTTGCGCACGAGGTTCGGTTCGTACTGGGATGCCTCCCCCGCGAGGAACCCGTAGAAGTACTCGAACCCGTAGCCGGTGGGCCAGCGGTCGTACGGACCGGCCGACGTGGTCTCTTCAGCCGGCGTGTTGTGCCACTTGCCCCAAGCGCCGGTCGAGTACCCGTAGTTGCGGAGGACCTCCGCCATCGTCGCACTCGACTTCGGGATGTGGCCCGAGTAGCCGTCCCAGTCGTTCGCGAGCTCGGCGATCTGACCGCTGCCGACCCGGTGGTGGTTGCGGCCCGTGAGCAACGACGCACGGGTGGGCGAGCACATCGCCGTCGTGTGGAACCGGTTGAACCCGATGCCGCCGGAACGGATGCGGTCGAGGGTCGGCGTCTCGACGACGCCGCCGAGCGGCTTGGGCAGCGCGGGCCCCGCGTCGTCGATGAGCACGACGAGGACGTTGGGCGCCTGCTCGCCGAGATGGCGCTCGGCGGGCAGCGGCGCGTACGTCGATTCGCCGAGCGTGCGTCCGGCGATGCTGCCGGACGCCTTCGGCGCGAAGGGCAGCGTGCGAGCCGGTGGGAGCTGTGCCCCGATCACGGAACGAGATGCGGTATCGGTCATTTCAGCTTTCCTGTCTCTTCGTTCTCAGCCGAGCAGCTTGGCCTTGGCGGCCTCGAACTCGGCGTCGCTCAGCACGCCCTGCTCCTTGAGCGTCGCGAGCTGCTGCAGTTCGGCGACGACGTCGGTGCCGCCGGCCGCCGGTGCCGCGGCAGGCGCCGGGGCGGGCGGAGGCGGAGGCGGCGCCTGGTACATCGCGGCCTGCTGCTGCATCTCGTACTGCTGGGCCTCGTACTTCTCGTCGGCCTTGCGTTGCTGGTGCCGCATGACCCCGCCGCTCACGGCGGTCGCCGTTCCGGCGACGACCGCGGTGCGCGCGGCCATTCCGATCAGACCCGGTCGACCGAACCTTCTCAACAGTGGCATCGTCGTTTCTCCCCCTCTAGAGCGCGTCGCGCGCTTCCGCGACCACGGCATTGACCACCGGTGCGGGGATCCGCACCGAATCGACGACGACACCACCGGCCGCGAGCAACCTGCTCGCGAGGTGCCTCGCCCAGACCAGTTCGACGACGAGCAGGAGCGCCGATGCGCCGACCGGAAGGCGGCCGCCGAGCTCGTTCACGTCGTCTTCGCCGACGAGGCCCTCGCCGGCCAGTTCGATCTCGCCGAACTCGATGCCCGTCTCGTCGAGCTCGAGGAACTCGATGCCGTCGGCCGTGCGCGCGACGTGCACGAGGTCGAGGAGCCGCACGGTACCGGCCTCGACGAGGTCGAGCACCGCCTCCACGACGCCCGCATCCGGCGCATCGCCGTCATATGCGGCGAGCACCAGCTCGACCGGTCCGAATTCGAGATCTTCCATGGATCGCGCCCCCTCGGCAGTTCGGCTCGGAGCGCTTCGCTCCGGCGGTCGGGCACGCGGAACCGCACCCGCTCCCATCGTGCTGACGCCACCCATCACCTGCATCACGCAGATCGTGTGATGACCACCCGCCGACGCGATCGCGTGATCTGCGTGATGCGGGCGGAGCCGAATCGCGGTGGGATCGAAGGCATCGATTGGAGCACCCGCCATGGACCACATCGAAGCGCTGCGCCGACTCGCCATCGCCGACGAGCGGCTCTCGAGCGAGGTCTTCGGCGAGCCCGACACCAGCTCGCTCACGGCGAAGTCGCTCGCGCTCTCGCGCCTCGGTGCCCTGGCGGGCGTGGGGGGCACCGACGCCTCGTTCGCCGCAGTGGCCGACGCGGCCGTCCGGGCGGGGGCTTCGACGGCCGAGCTCGTGCACGTGGTCGTCGGCGTGGTCCCGATCGTCGGGGCGCCGCGAGCGGTCGCCGCCGCGCAGCACCTGGCGGTCGCGCTCGGGCTCGACCTCGAGACGTTCATCACGGGTGACGCGTGATCGTCGACCGCCGTCCCGACGCTCAACCGAGGAGGCCGAGTTCGCCGGCACGCTCGACGGCGGCGCCGCGTGTGGTGACCTGCAGCTTTCGGTAGATCGAGCCGACCTGCGAGCTCACCGTGTTGCGCGAGACGAACAGCCGCTCGCCGATCTCGGCGATCGTGAGGTGCGTCTGCAGGTAGGGCAGCAGTCGCAGCTCGGCCGGCGTGAGCGGCGAGCTGCCGAGCACCTCGCGCGAATGCTCGAGCGAGGAGCGGAGCTCGTCGACGGCGTCGACCAGGGTGCCGAGGTCGGGTCTCGCGCGCAGCAGTTCGTCGATCTCGTGCAGCAGGTGGGCGGCCGTCGGGTTCCGGCCCAGGGCGGCGAATGACCGGGCGAGCTCGAGCCGCACCTTGACGGCGAACACCGGCATGACATGCGTGCAGAGCCCGCGATCTCGCATGGCGCTCACGAGCAGGCGCTCGGCGGTCGCGAGGTCGCGCCGGCGGATCGCGATGCGGGCGCTGACCGCGAGCGCGAGCATCGTCGTCGCGTAGCCGTGCATGTTGCTGGACTCGATGACGTTCATCGCCCGGTCGGCATGGCCTCCGGCCTCATCGATCGCACCCCGATCGAACGCCATGACGGCGAGCTCGGCTTCGCTCAGCAGGATCGTGTCGGCGTTGCCGAACAGTTCGGCCTGAGCCGTCGCCTGCTCGAAGGCGCGCTTCGCCCCGCCGTCATCGCCGGCGAGCTGCTTCGTCCAGCCGAACAGGTGCAGCGCCTGGTCGCGCCACAGGCTCGACGGCGACTCGGCGCCGAGCGCGTAGGCGGCGTCCTCGGTGGCCGAGGCGAGTCCCTCGCGCCACATGATGACCCGCACCATCGCCCGCGCCGAGTGGTATTGCGGAAGCCCGAACTCGGGCGGAGCGTCGTACTCGATCGCGTCGAACATGCGCGCCCATCGATCGGCCTCGGCCGCCTGCCCCGCGAGGATGGCTCGGAGCCCTGCGTGCACGACGAGGGGAGGGAACGAGGCGATCGCCTCGTCGCCGAGCTCCTGCATCCAGCGCGTCAGGGCGGCGAGCTCGCCGGCCTGGTAGGCCGTGAGCCCGCGCTCGGCGACGAGCCGCACCGACTGCGCGCGGTCACCGGCAGCGAGCAGGTGCTCGATGGCGAGGTGCACGTGATCGTGCTCCTCGCACCAGCGCGCGGCCCGACGATGCAGCTCGGTGTCGGCGCCGGGCTCGACTCGGTCGAGTTCCGCGAGCAGGAACTCCCGGAAGAGCTGGTGATAGCGGTACTCGCCGCGGCGGCGGTCGATCGGCACGAGGAAGAGTCCGCGTCGTTCGAGATCCCGTAGTCGCGCACGCGAGTCGTGGCGTTCGAGCACCGCGTCGCAGCATCCGGCCGAGAGGTGCTCGAGCAGGGCGGTGCGCCGCAGGAAGGACTGGTCGTCTGGCTCGAGCCCGGCGTAGCAGGCGCGGTACAGGTAGTCGGCGACGAAACGGTCGTCGCCGCCGACGTCGACCGGGTCGCCGCCGTCGCGGGCGACCAGCGCGGCGAGCGTGATGCCCGTCGGCCAGCCCTCGGTGTGCTCGACGAGCCGTCGGAGCTCGGCGTCGTCGGTGCCGGCGTCGAGCAGCTCGAAGACCTGGCGGGCGTCGTCGACGTCGAGCCGCAGGTGGTCGGCGCCGATCTCGACGATGTCACCGCCGAGCCGGAGCCGCGAGAGGAACGGCGGAACGCGCCGGCTCGCCATCACGACCTGGGACCCCTCGGGCACGCGCGCGAGCGCGACCTCGAGCACGTCCTGGCAGTCCGGCGAGTCGGCCTCGTGCACGTCGTCCAGCACGAGGACGAACGGAACGCCGAGCCGCTCGATCGCCGAGGCGAGGAGCGGGGCCGCCCGGCCCAGCACTCCGGGACCGGTCATCGGCAGGGCGGCGACGCCCGCGATCCGCTCGTCGCCCGGCAGCGCATGGTCGAACGCCTCCGCCAGCACGTTGACGAGTGCCGCCGGGTCGTCGTCGAAACGGTCGAGCGAGACCCAGACGAGCAGGCGCTCGTCGAGCTCGGCCCACTCGCGCAGCATCGTCGACTTCCCGTACCCCGCCGGGGCCACGAGGCTCACGAGCGCGGCCCGCGAGGTTCGCGCGCGCTCGATCAGTCGTCGACGGCTCACGGTGGCGCCGCGCGCTCTGGGCGGCGCGAACTTCCGCTCGTGCCCGTCTGGCACGGACAGCCCGTCGATCGTCGTGATCGGGTCTGCACCCGATCCCGACGACGCGTCCCCCCGCACGGCCGTCATACCGTCCATATGGTGGAGTTTATTCACGGATGAGGGATCCTCCGGCACGACATCTCGCACCAATCCGGGCCATGCCCCACGAACGGGGGGTACGTTCCAGGAGTGCGTTGCGACAGCGGCTGCAGCCGATCGGACAAGTCGTTCGGTCGCGAGCCCAGATCGCGACACCCGCCGCTGGCGACCTCGACCCGCCGCCGTCAGGATGGATGGCAACCAATCGCATCGGAGTGATACCCCGTGGGCACCACCGTCTTCGAACGACGCACCCCCCGTCCATCCGTCATCGAGCACTCGCTCGCCACCACCCATCACGCGGTGTTCTGGCGCGACGACCTGCCCGCAACCCTCACGCCGAACCGGCCGAAGCTCGCCGGCACGAAGGTCGCCGAGCTCGTCGTCGTCGGCGGCGGGTACACCGGCCTCTGGACGGCGCTGCTCGCGAAGGAGCGCAACCCCGACGCGCGCGTCGTGCTCGTCGAGGCGAAGCGCATCGGCTGGGCGGCCTCCGGCCGCAACGGCGGCTTCTGCGAGGCGAGCCTCACGCACGGCGACGAGAACGGCAAGGCCCGCTGGCCGAAGGAGATGGACCTGCTCCACCGCCTCGGCATGGAGAACCTCGACGCCATCGAGGCGAGCGAGGCGAAGTACGGCATGGACTTCCAGTTCGAGCGCACCGGGCAGCTCGCCCCCGCGATCGAGGAGCACCAGGTCGAGTGGCTGCGCGAGTGGGCCGACGAGGCGGCGTCGAACGGCGAGGCCGACGACGTCGTGTTCCTCGACGAGGCCGCGGTCCGGGCATCCGTCGATTCGCCGACCTTTCTCGCCGGGGTCTGGGAGAAGCGCACCAACGCCATGGTGCACCCGGCGCGCCTCGCGGCCGAGCTCGCCCGTGCGGCCGAGGAACGCGGCGTCGAGATCTTCGAGGGCTCGCCCGTGCGCAGGCTCGAGACTCCCGGGTCGACGGGCGCGGTGAGCATCGTCACCGATGGCGGCCGCGTCGACGCGAAGCACGCGGTGCTCGCCACGAACGTCTTCCCGTCGCTCCTGAAGCGCAACCGGCTCATGACGGTGCCGGTGTACGACTACGTGCTCATGACCGAGCCGCTGTCGGCCGAGCAGCTCGCCTCGATCGGCTGGAACGACCGCCAGGGCATCGGCGACATGGCGAACCAATTCCACTACTACCGCCTCTCGAAGGACAACCGGATCCTGTTCGGCGGCTACGACGCGATCTACCACTACGGCCGCAAGGTGCGCGAGCAGTACGAGAACCGCCCCGAGACCTGGCAGAAGCTCGCGAGCCACTTCTTCACGACGTTCCCGCAGCTCGAGGGGCTGCGGTTCAGCCACCAGTGGGCCGGTGCGATCGACACCTCGACGCAGTTCACGGCGTTCTTCGGCACGGCGCGCGACGGCCGCGTCGCCTACGCGCAGGGCTTCACGGGCCTCGGCGTCGGATCGACGCGGTTCGCCGGCGAGGTCATGCTCGACCTGCTCGAGGGGCGCGAGAACGAGCGCACCTCGCTCGAGATGGTGCGCAAGCGCCCCCTGCCCTTCCCGCCCGAGCCCGCGGCGGCGATGGGCATCAACGCCACGCGCTGGTCGCTCGACCGAGCCGACCACAACCGCGGCAAGCGCAACGTGCTGCTGAAGACGCTCGACGCGCTCGGCCTGGGGTTCGACTCGTGAGCGCCGACGGGCAGGGCGACGTGCTGCGGCTTCTCGCCGGTGCGGTGACGGATGCCGCGGGGCTGGCGCTCGAGCACGAGCCGGTGCCGGCCGACCAGGTCGTCGCGGGCAGCCCGACGACGGCGTACCTCCCCCTCGACGAGTCGGCGGCCGGCGAGATCGGCGTCTGGGAGATGTCGGCCGGCGCGATGCGCGACGTCGAGGTCGACGAGGTGTTCGTCGTGCTCGCGGGCGCCGCGACGGTCGAGTTCGAGCACGTGCCGTCGACGGGCCGCCCCGGCGACCCGATCGTGCTGGCGCCGGGAGCCGTCGTGCGACTCGAGGCCGGCATGAAGACCATCTGGACGGTCCGCGAACCGCTCCGCAAGGTGTTCATCTCGCGCTGAGGCGCGTTCTACGTTTCAGGATTCAGGTTTCAGGAGGAGCAGACATGGCCAAGTACCGGGTGCAGAACCCCGCGACGGGGGAGATCGTCGAGACGTTCGAGTCGGCGACCGACGCCGAGATCGAGCAGACGCTCGCGGCGGCCGACGCCGCCTACCGCGAGTGGCGCGAACGCAGCGTGCAGGAGCGCGCCGCCGTGGTCAAGCGCGTCGCCGAGCTCTTCGACGAGCGTCGAGACGAGCTCGCCCGCCTCATCGCCGTCGAGATGGGCAAGTCGATCGCGGAGTCGCTCGACGAGGTCGAGTTCGCCCGCTCGATCATCGAGTACTACGCGGTGTACGGCCCGAGCCTCATCACCGACCACGAGATCCCGTCGACCATCCCCGGCAAGGCCGTCATCGAGCAGCTGCCCGTCGGCGCCCTGCTCGGCGTCATGCCGTGGAACTTCCCCTATTACCAGGTCGCCCGCTTCGCGGCGCCGAACCTCGTGCTCGGCAACACGATCATCCTGAAGCACGCCGACATCTGCGCGCGCTCGGCCCTGACCGTCCAGGAGATCATGGAGGAGGCCGGCGTTCCGGTCGGCGGCTACCAGAACGTGTTCGCCTCGCACGACCAGATCGCGACCATGATCGCCGACCCGCGCGTGCAGGGCGTCTCGCTCACGGGCTCCGAGCGCGCCGGCGCCATCATCGGCGAGCAGGCGGGCCGCCACCTCAAGAAGGCCGTGCTCGAGCTCGGCGGCATCGACCCGATGGTCGTGCTCGACGCCGACGACGTGGCCTCCGTGGCGAAGGCGGCGTGGGACTTCCGCGTCTACAACGGCGGCCAGGTCTGCAACTCGAACAAGCGCATGATCGTCATGGACGACATCTACGACGAGTTCGTCGCCGAGCTGACGAAGCTCGCGACGGGCCTCGAGCCGGGCGACCAGCTCGACCTCGGCGAGGGCCAGTACGCCCCGCTGTCGACGCGCACCGCCGCCGAGACGGTGCACGCGCAGGTGCAGAGGGCGATCGCCGAGGGTGCGAAGCTCCAGGCGGGCGGCGTCCTCGCCGACGGCCCCGGGGCGTACTACTCCCCCGCCGTGCTCACCGACGTTCCGCGCGACTCGGAGTCGTACCGCGAGGAGATCTTCGGACCGGTCGCGACGGTCTACCGGGTGCACAGCGACGAGGAGGCCCTCGAACTCGCCAACGACTGCGCGCTCGGCCTCGGCGGCTCGGTCTTCTCGACCGACGAGGCACGTGCCGCCCGCGTCGCCTCGCGTCTCGAGGTCGGCATGACGCACGTCAACACGATCGCCGCCGAGGCCGCCGAGCTGCCGTTCGGCGGGGTCAAGCGATCGGGCTTCGGCCGCGAGATGGGCCCCATCGGCATCGGCGAGTTCTCGAACAAGCGGCTCTCGTTCGTCGCGAAGTAGCCCGCCCGAGCGGGCCGGGTCCGGCGATGTCGTCTAGCCCCAGAGCGGCACGTCGCCGGGCCCGGCCCGCTCGATCTCGACCTCGATGCCGGATGCGGCTGCGAGCTGCTCGGCGAGCGCCGTCGCCGAGTCGAGGTCGGTGACCGTCACGAGGAGGCTGACCTCTCCCTCCCTGATCCGGCCCGCCTCGACCGGATACGAGGCCCGCACCTCGTCGAAGACGTCGAACTCGGCCTCGAGGGAGACGCCGGGGTCGGCGACGGCCTCGAACCGCGTCGGCATCCCGTATCGCCCCTGCATCAGGACCTGGTCATAGCCGTCGGCCGGTTCACCCTCGACGGGCACGAACGCGCCGACCTCCGCGGTTGAACGGACCTCGAGCGAGTCATGGGCCGCGAGCGCCTGGGAACGGCGTGCCGCCGGCTCGAGCCCGTCGGCGTCGACGGCCGACATCAACACCTCCGACGCGCTCAGCACGCCTTCGACGCCGCTCTCCCACATCGGACCCGCGATGGCGAGCCGCGTGTCGTTCAGGGCGCGATCGTCGGTGATCTCCACCGTGAAGCTCTCGTACTCGATCGCACCCTTCCACGACACGGCGCCGCCGCCGTCGTGCGCCATGAACGCACCGAGCTCGTGACCGAGCTCGACGGCGCGCTCGGGCGACGCTGCGTCGTCGACGCGGAGCACGACGTTCGCGGACCCCATGAACGGCAGGTTGTTCGAACCGCTGACTGCGACCTCGTCGACGTCGGCGACGCCGCTGAAGCGCTCGGACGCCCGCGAGGTCGCGGCGCCGCCCGCGTTGATCGCGCAGCCCGAGCAGGCGGCGAGCACGGCAGCGACCGCGAGCGCCGCGAGGACTCCTCTGGCTCGGCTCATGGTCGGCACGTTCAACCGCAGAACTCCTTCGGAATGCCGGCCCGGTCCTGGACCCCGATCATCACGACGACATCGTTCTCGACGAGGAAGTTGAGGTACCCGCTCGCCTCGTCGCCGGCGGCGTAACCGTACGACTCGGCACCCGTCTGGTTCGACGGCGCGAGGTCGGGGTAGGCGGCTGCGAGCTCGTCCATGGTCGACCCGAGCGCTACACCGGTCTCGGTCTTCGGCGACGCGGGCACCACTCCCTCGGCGTCGGCGCGGCCGTTGGCCCACACCCCGCCGATCGCGTCAGCGCCCTCGGGGTGGGTCAACAGCATCGAGGCCGAACCCTCCGTCGAGAGCTGCACGATCCCGGGGCAGTACTCCTCTGACTCGAAGGCCGTGAGCTCGGCGATGGCCGCCTCGGCCGAGGCTCCTCGCTGGATCGGCCCGATGCCGCTCGTCGTGATCGTCCAGGTCGACACATCAGCCGGATCGACGGCGACCGGCGCGACCGTCGGTGTGGCCGTCGGTGTCTCGACGGGTGTCGGCGCGGCCGTGACCGCGGCCGTCGGCTCGGGCTCGGTCGCGTCGCCCGACGTCGCGCACCCGACGAGCACGAGCGCTGTGCCCGCTGCGAGAACCGCTCCGGCCCACGATCCGACGAAAGATACGTTGCGAGGCATGGATCTCCTTCATGCACGTGGCCCCCGGCCGTGTCCGATCAACGTACCGGCCCGCTCCCGTCCGCAGGAAGGAGTTCTCCGTATCGCTTGGATAACGCCCGCCTCACGCGACCGCCGCGTCGGCCGCCCCCTGCGGCGGCCCCGCCGGCTCGATGCGGAACGTCTCGCTGAACCGCGCGAGCAGCTCGGCGTCACCTGCGAACGACTTCGACACGGATGCCTCGCCCGCCAGCAGTGCTCGCAGCCGGCCTGGTGCGAGCTCGAGTTCGAGCACGGCCTGCGGCACGGGCTCGAACGCCGATCGCCGGGGTTGCGGCAGGGCGCCGGGGCCGACGGGCGCGACGTCGAGCGTGCTGCCCACGACGATCGCCGACACCGAGACGACCACCGCGTCGGGAGCACTCTCGTCGGCCAGGTGCAGCACGTATTCCGTGGGCGGCATCGACGCCGCGGCATCCGGCCGGAATGCCGATCGCAGCGCGAAGGCGACGGAGTCGGCGCTCACCGTCTCGCCGTCTCCGGGGTCGCCGAGCACCGCCCAGCCCCAGCGTTCGAGCGCGGCGACGACGGGCGCGAGCTCACGCCCGAGGGGCGTGAGCTCGTAGCCGCCGCGCACCATCGGAACGCGCCGGATCACCCCCGACTCCCCGAGCTCGCGCAGCCGGTCGCTCAGGATGTTCGTCGGGATGCGCGGCAGCGACGCCTTGAGGTCGCTGTACCGCCGCGCGCCCCCGAGCAGGTCGCGGACGATGAGCAGCGCCCACCGTTCGCCGACCCGCTCGAGGGCCCGTGCCACGCCGCTGTACTGGCCGTAGCCGCGCGCGGCGCGCGTCGCCATGCGGGACGCCTCAGGCCGAGGCCGCGCCGCCGGCCGACGCCTGCTGCGCCAGGTACGCGTCGGGGCCCTGCTCGACGGCCGCCTGCTCCATGAAGAGGAACCCGAGGATGTTGCCGTCGGGGTCTTCGAGGTCGCGCGAGTACATGAACCCGTAGTCCTGCGCCTCGCGCGGCTCCGACCCGCCCGCTGCGAGGCCCTTGGCGAGCACCGCGTCGACTTCGTCGCGCGAGTCGCGGGTGAACGAGATGCTCGTCTGCGCCTGCGTCTTCGGGTCGATGATCTGCTTGTCGGTGAAGGTGCCGAGGTACTCGCGGGTGAGCACCATGAAGTAGATGTTCTCGTCGAGCACGACGCACGCGGCGTTCTCGTCGGTGAAGAGCGGGTTGATGCTGAAGCCGAGGGCCTCGTAGAACGCCTTCGAGCGGTCGAGGTCGGTCGTCGGCAGGTTCACGAAGATGCTGGTCGTGGTCATGATCTCCTCCATCGGGATCGTCGTTCGTTCGTGGGTTGCGAGACTCAGCTTGCTCTTAACAAGTTCACTTGTCAATAGCAAGTGAACACCGGTTCGCCGGTGCTCAGCGCGTCCCGCTGCGGCGCACGAGCAGGGCGAGATGCAGGGCCGTCAGCGTCTCGCCGTCGTCGAGGTCGACGTCGAGCAGGTCGCCGATGAGCGCGAGCCGCTGGTAGAAGACCGACCGCGACAGGTGCGAGGCCGACGCCGCCGCCGTGCGGTTGCCCGGGTGCGCGAGCGTCGCGCCCAGCACGTCGAGCAGGTCGCCGCCGCGGGCGAGGTCGTACTCGATGAGCGGGGCGAGCATCTGCTCGCTGTGCCGCTGCAACCGATGGTCGTCGCGCAGCGACGTCACGAGCCGCACGAGCGGACGGTTCTCGGCACGCCGCAGCACCGGCCCGCGACTCGGCCGGGCGCCCGGCGCCCGCGCCAGGTCGAGCGCCTCCTGCACCGAGCCCAGCAGGCCGTCGAGCCCGGTCGCGCGCGATCCGATGGCGATCACCATGCGTTCTGCGGATGCCTCGGAGCCGACGATCGCCCGCGCGAACCCGCGTGCCGCCTCGTCGTCGAGCACCGCCCGCTGGGGCAGGGAGACGAGCACGATCGTCGCGGGTGCAGCGCCGGTGGCCGTGCCGGCGAGCGCCCGCCCGCCGAGTTCGCGCGCCGCGGCGTCGACCGCGCGCGCCTCGATCGGGGCGCCGGTCGCGACGAGCCCGTAGAGTGCCGCCTGCTCGACGGGGAAGCCCGCCGCGACGAGCCGGCCGGCCGCGGCCGGCAATCCGGCGAACCGGCCGTCGAGCAGCGCGTCGATGAGCCGTTGGCGCCCCGCCCGCACCCACTCGTCGACCTCGATGCCGTCGGCGAGGCGACCGAGCGCGAGCGCGATCGCCCCCTGCTCGAGCACGCCCGTACGGCCGGCCGGATGCGGCGGGCCCGGCAGCGCGATGAGCCGCCCCCACCTGATGCCGCGCGCCTCGACCGGCACGATGAGCAGGGCGTCGTCGTCGTGGGCGTGCCGCGAACGGGTCTCCCAGTTCGCGAAGAGCTCGGCTTCGTCGCCGCCCGGCACCTCGGCGGCCACGACCTCGTGCGCGAGGTTCTCGAGCACGACGGGGGCGCCGAGGGTCTGCGCGAGCTGCTGCACGATGTAGTCGGCGGGCGAACCGCGAAGGCTCAGCGCCGTGAATCGCTCGCGCACCTCGTCGCGCGCGCGGAGTGCGGCGGTCTGCTCGGAGATGATGCGGCTGTGCACCGCCTCGGTGAGGGCGACGAACTTGACTTCGCGATGCAGCGCGACGAGCGCGAGGCCGTGCTCCTGCGCCGTCTCGACGACGACGGCCGGCACGTACCGGTAGTGCGCGCCCAGCTCGAGCACGAGGCCCGAGAGTCCCGCGTCGACGAGCCCGCGCACGAAGGCCGAGAGCTCGTCGGGCTCGGTGGGCCACCCGGAGCCCGTCGACAGGAGCAGCTCGCCGCCGTCGAGGAGTCGCGCCACTCCGGCGCTGTCGGAGACGTGCGCCCAGCGCACGGGGGCCTCGAGGGCCTCGCCGCCGACCAGCACCTCGGGCACCCCGTCGGCGAACGCCTGGAGCCCGACGATCTCGCGAACGGTCGGCATCGCCGCCCCGTCGCCGACCGCCGGCATCACCGGGTTCTGACCCGTCGGACGATCCGTTCGGATCGCCTCATCTTCGCGACGAACTGCCATCGCTCCGCTCACTTCGCCTCTGCAACACTTGGAAACAGAAGCTTAGCCGAGCATCGGGCATTCTGTCCGACCCGGCCCCGCACGACCAGCTGAAGGAGCTGCGATGAGCATCACGGAGACGGCCTCGTCACCCACCACGACCCCCGAATCGCGCGTGATCGGACACTGGATCGACGGCGCGCTGCGCACCTCGACCTCGGGCCGCACCGCACCGGTGTACAACCCCGCCACGGGTGCCGTGCAGGCCGAGGTCGCCCTCGCCGACCAGGCCGAGATCGACGCGGCGATCGCGTCGGCCGTCGCCGGCTTCAAGGTCTGGTCGGAGTACTCGATCGCGAAGCGCCAGGCGGTGCTGTTCTCGTTCCGCGAGCTGCTCAACTCGCGCAAGGGCGAGCTGGCCGCCATCATCACCGCCGAGCACGGCAAGGTCCTCTCCGACGCCGCGGGCGAGATCGCCCGTGGGCAGGAGGTGGTCGAGCTCGCGACCGGCTTCCCGAACCTCATCAAGGGCGCGTTCAGCGAGAACGCCTCGACCGGCATCGACGTGTACTCGATCAAGCAGCCGCTCGGCGTGGTCGGCATCATCAGCCCCTTCAACTTCCCGGCCATGGTGCCGATGTGGTTCTTCCCCATCGCGATCGCCGCGGGCAACGCCGTCGTGCTGAAGCCCTCCGAGAAGGACCCGTCGGCTGCGCTCTGGCTCGCCGAGCTGTGGAAGGAGGCCGGCCTGCCCGACGGCGTGTTCACCGTGCTGCAGGGCGACAAGGAGGCCGTCGACGGCCTGCTCACCTCCCCCGACGTGCAGTCGATCTCGTTCGTCGGGTCGACGCCGATCGCGCAGTACATCTACGAGACCGCCTCGAAGCACGGCAAGCGCGTGCAGGCGCTCGGCGGGGCGAAGAACCACATGCTCGTGCTGCCCGACGCCGACCTCGACCTCGCCGCCGACATGGCGATCAACGCGGGCTACGGCGCCGCGGGCGAGCGCTGCATGGCGATCTCGGTCGTGCTGGCCGTCGAGCCGGTCGCCGACGAGCTCATCGAGAAGATCACCGAGCGCATCGGCAAGCTGAAGATCGGCAACGGCGCGGGCGTCGACGGCGTCGAGCCCGACATGGGCCCGCTCATCACCGACGTGCACCGCGACAAGGTGTCGTCGTACGTCGACATCGCCGAGGCCGACGGTGCCGCGGTCGTCGTCGACGGCCGCGGATTCACCGTCGACGGCCACGAGGACGGCTTCTTCTTCGGCCCCACCCTGCTCGACCGCGTGCCGACCACGTCGCGCGCCTACACCGAGGAGATCTTCGGCCCGGTCCTGTCGATCGTGCGCGTCGAGACCTTCCAGGAGGGCGTCGACCTCATCAACTCGGGCCAGTTCGGCAACGGCACCGCGATCTTCACCAACGACGGCGGTGCGGCCCGTCGCTTCCAGAACGAGATCGAGGTCGGCATGATCGGCATCAACGTGCCGATCCCCGTGCCCGTCGCCTACCACTCGTTCGGCGGCTGGAAGCAGTCGCTCTTCGGCGACTCGAAGGCGTACGGCGCGCACGGCTTCGACTTCTTCACCCGCGAGAAGGCCATCACGAGCCGCTGGCTCGACCCGGCCACCCACGGCGGCATCAACCTGGGCTTCCCCCAGAACCACTGAGTCCCGGCGAACGACTGAACGAGGCATCCGAAATGACCGACACCCTCACCGACGGGCCCGCCTACACCGACCGCCAGGGGTCCGTGCACCAGCTCCCCGACCCCGCCGCCGACGCGCAGGTGCGCGCCGACGACCGGGCCCACGTGTTCCACTCGTGGAGCGCGCAGGCCCTCATCGACCCGCTGCCCGTCGCGGGCGGCGCCGGCGCCACCTTCTGGGACTACCAGGGCGACGAGTACCTCGACTTCTCGTCGCAGCTCGTGAACCTGAACCTCGGCCACCAGCACCCCGACCTCGTGACGGCGATCCAGCAGCAGGCGGCCCGCCTCGCGACGATCCAGCCGTCGATGGCGTCCGACGTACGCGGCGAACTCGCGCGCCGCATCGCCGAGGTCGCCCCCGGCGACCTCGACAAGGTGTTCTTCACGAACGGCGGCGCCGACGCGAACGAGTACGCGGTGCGTCTCGCACGCGGCGTCACCGGTCGTCGCAAGGTGCTGTCGATGTACCGCAGCTACCACGGCGGCACCGCGACCGCGATCTCGCTCACGGGCGACCCGCGCCGCTGGGCGAACGAGCCGAGCGACGGCAGCGTCGCGCACTTCTTCGGCCCGTACGAGTACCGCTCGTCGTGGGGCGCGACGACCCCTGCCGAAGAGGCGCAGCGCGCGCTCGCGCACCTCGAGCAGGTCATCGTGCTCGAGGGCGCGTCGACGATCGCCGCGATCATCATGGAGACGATCGTCGGCACCAACGGCGTGCTCGTGCCGCCGCCCGGCTACCTCGAGGGCGTGCGCGCGCTGTGCGACAAGTACGGCATCGTGTACATCGCCGACGAGGTCATGGTCGGCTTCGGCCGCGTCGGCGAGTGGTTCGCCGTGAACCACTTCGGCGTCACTCCCGACCTCATCACCTTCGCGAAGGGCGTGAACTCGGGCTACGTGCCGCTCGGCGGCGTCGTGATCTCGCAGAAGATCGCCGCGCACTTCGACACGGTCGCGTTCCAGGGCGGGCTCACGTACTCGGGCCACCCGCTCGCGTGCGCCCCGGGCGTCGCGACGTTCGAGGTGTTCGAGCGCGACGGCATCCTCGAGCGCGTGCGCGACCTCGGCGAGCGCGTCGTCGGCCCGCGCCTGCGCGAGATCGCCGCGAAGCACCCGTCGGTCGGCGAGGTGCGCGGCCTGGGCCTCTTCTGGGCCATCGAGCTCGTGAAGGATGCCTCGACCCGCGAACCGCTCGTGCCGTTCAACGCGGCCGGGGCCGACGCGGCGCCCATGGGCGCCGTCGCAGCCGCGTGCAAGCAGGCCGGACTGTGGCCGTTCATCCACTTCAACCGCATGCACGTCGCACCGCCGCTCGTGATCAGCGAGGAGGAGCTGGTGCGCGGCCTCGACATCATCGACGAGGCGCTCACCGTCGCCGACGGCCACGTCACCGCGTGACCGAACCCGGTCGGTCGAGGAGCGAAGCGCATCGAGACCACCGCCCCGGATCGCCCGCATCTGCATGGATGCGGGCGATCCGTCGTTCTGCGGAGAGTTGCAGGACCATTCGGCCGGCACCGCCCACGAGCGGGGTGGTCGTCTCCTGATCCTGTGATCCTGCAGCTTTCGGCGAGCACGTCTCCGCACGCGTCCTCCTTCGTCGGGCGCTCCTCGATGAGCCGACACCCGGATAGCCTGAGAGCATGCGTGAGCGAGGCGGCGGGGGCGGCGTGAGCCGGCGCGGGTTCCTCGCCGCGGCGCTTTCCGGCACCGCCGCCGTCGTGCTCGCGAGCTGCACCGGGCCCGAGCCGAAGCCCTCCCCCACTCCCACTCCGACGCCGACGACGCCCGCCCCGACCGCGACGCCCGGCGGCGTGCCGCTGCCGACGGCGATGCGCCGCTCGCGCTGGGCGGCCGACCCGTTCGCCCGCGGAGCATTCGGCTTCCGCGCCGTCGACACCACGCCCGGACTGCGCGAGGCGCTCGCCGAACCCGTCGGCGACCGGCTCTGGTTCGCCGGTGAGGCCTGTTCGCCCGATGCCCCCGGCACCCTGCACGGCGCACTGCGCTCGGGCGTGGATGCGGCAGCCTCCCTCATGGCCGTGTCCGAGCCCGGCGAACGCGTCGCCGTGATCGGCGCCGGCCTCGCCGGTCTCGCCGCCGCCCGCGAACTCGATCGCGGCGGTTTCGAGGTCATCGTGGTCGAGGCGCGCACGCGGATCGGCGGACGCATCGAGACCGTCGGCGACGACGCCTTCGGGCGGCCGGTCGAGCTCGGCCCGCTCTTCGTCGGCGACGACGCCGCCCTCGCGCGGCTCCTCGACGAGGCATCCGTCACGACCGTGCCGTTCACCGCACGCACCGAGACCCGCTCGCTCGACGGGCGCACCGTCGCGGTGCCCGCGACCGGCCCCGACGCGGTGGCCGCCGCGCACGCGTGGGCGGCTGAGCAGCCCGACGACGTCTCGCTCGCCGCCGCGCTCATGGGCGCCGGCGAACTCCCGCCGAAGGACGGCGACACCGACGGCGTCGACGCCGGCGAGTGGCTCAGCCACACGGTGCGCACCGGCGTCGAACCCTTCACCGGGGCCGGCTCGACGGTGGTCTCCGCGAACACCGATTTCGCCGCGCTCGCCGCGACCCCGCGCAGGCTCATCACCGGGCGGCTCTCCGACGTCGCCGACCTGCTCGCCGAGGGCCTCGACATCGCCGTCGGCAGCGCGGTCACCCGCCTCGCCGCGACCGATCGCCGCGTCTCGCTGCGGCTCGACTCGGGCGAGTCGGTGTCGGCCGACCGGGCCGTCGTCGCCGTGCCGCTCGGCGTGCTGCAGTCCGACGCGTTCGAGTTCGACCCGCCGCTGCCCGCGGGGCACCGCCGCGCGCTCGACGAGCTCCGCACGGGCGCGGTCGACCTCGTCTGGCTGCGCTTCGACGAGGCGTTCTGGCGACCCGAGCAGCCCGGATCGGGCGAGACGACGGGCGACGCCTCCGCCTCGGCGCCCGACCTCTACACCGTCGTCGGCGTCGGCACCCAGGTCTCCGCCTGGATCGACCTCGGTGCCGCGAACGGCTATCCGAAGCCCGACCCTGCCGAGGTCGACGGCGGCGAGGCGACCGGCCCCTTCGGCGGCGGCCCGCCCGTGCTCGTCGGCATCATCGCTGCCGCGCAGGCTCGCCTGCTCGACGACCTCGACGACCAGGCGTTCCAGTCCGCGGTGCTCGACGACCTCGCTCCCTTCGCGACCGCCCCGCCCGCTGCAGCCACCGGTTGACCGCGACGAGCCCCGCCGTGAGGGTCACGAAGATCACGAGCACGAGGGCGCAGTAGAGCGCGACCCCGACCGGTCCGCCGACCTGCGCCTCGTCGAGGAAGAAGTACGGGTACCAGCCGACGTCGGCGCCGCGGGCGAGCGTGTAGACGAGCCACGCCGACGGATACACCAGCACCCACCCCACCGTCGACCACGGCACGGGCGGGTTGACCGCGATGATGCTGTCGGCCGTCCACGCGATCACGGCGAGGGCGGGCACGACGAAGTGCAGCAGCGTGTCGGACCAGGGCACGTCGACCCGGTAGTCGTGCGTCGACGCCTGCGTCACGATGAGCGCGAACACGATGCCCGAGACGAGCACGTACACCGTCACCATCGTGCGGACGATGCCGAGCCACGGCGGGTCGCGCGGCGCGAGCAGGGCGAACGCCCCGGCCACGCCGAGGGTCGCGACCGCCGCGAACGCCGACTGCACGGTGAAGTAGCTGAAGAAGTTCGCCGTCGCGAAGAAGCGGAAGCCCAGCACGTACTGGAAGTTGCCGATGAGCGCGATCACCTCGAGCGCCGCGATGAGCAGCCGGAAGACGCCGAGCGCGCGACGCGCGCGCACCACCCCCGGTCCGTTCGGGGCGGGCGAGCCGGGCATGCCTCCACGCTAGCCCGCCGTCGCCCGACCGGCCGACGCCGGCTCAGTCGAGCGGCCGCAGGATGCGCTCGAGGAACCGCTTGGTGCGCGGCTCGCGCGGGTTCGAGAACAGCTCCTTCGGGGCGCCGCGCTCGACGACGACGCCGCCGTCCATGAACATGACCTCGTCGGCGGCATGCCGGGCGAAGCCGAGCTCGTGCGTGACGACGACCATCGTCCAGCCCTCGTCGGCGAGCTCCTTGATGACCTGCAGCACCTCGCCCACGAGTTCGGGGTCGAGCGCGCTCGTCGGCTCGTCGAAGAGCAGCAGCTGCGGCTTCAGCGCGAGCGCGCGCACGATGCCGACCCGCTGCTGCTGCCCGCCCGACAGCTCGAACGGGTAGGCGTCGCGCTTCTCGGCGAGGCCGACGCGTTCGAGCAGTGCGGATGCCTCGGCCACCGCCTGCTCGCGCGGCACCTTCTGCACGCGCAGGGGCCCCTCGATGACGTTCTGCAGCACCGTCATGTGCGGGAACAGGTTGTGCTGCTGGAACACCATGGCCGAGCGGTCGCGCAGCGCGTACCGCTCGGACTTCGAGATCGGCTTCGAGAAGTCGAGCGAGGGTCCGCCGGCGATCGACACGGTACCGCCGTCGGGCGTCTCGAGGCCGTTGAGCGAGCGCAGCACGGTCGTCTTGCCCGAGCCGCTCGGGCCGATGAGCACCACGACCTCGCCGCGGCGCACCTCGAGGTCGATCGAGCGCAGCACCTCGTTGTCGCCGAACGACTTGCGGATGCCTCGGGCCTCGAGCAGCACGCTGTCGTCGGGCGTCTCGACGGGGGCGAGCGGGTCAGTGGGCGACATAGCGGTCCAGCCTCTTCTCGACGAGGTTCTGCGCGCCCGAGAGCACGAAGCAGAAGATCCAGTAGATGAGCGCCGCCTCCATGTAGATGAGGAGGAACTTCTGGCTGAACGCCGCGATCTCCTGGGCGACCCGGAACATCTCGGTCACGAGGATGGTCGAGGCGAGCGACGTGTCCTTCACGAGCGAGATGAAGGTGTTCGAGAGCGGCGGCACCGAGACGCGCGCCGCCTGCGGCAGGATGAGCCGCCGGAGCGTCGTGCCGGGCGACATGCCGATCGTGTACCCGGCCTCCCACTGCCCCTTCGGCACCGAGAGGATCGCCGCCCGGATCACCTCGGCAGCGTACCCGCCGACGTTGAGCGAGAACGCGATGATCGCGCTCGGCCACGGGTCGATCGTGATGCCGACCGACGGCATGCCGTAGAAGATCACGAAGAGCTGCACGAGCAGCGGAGTGCCGCGGATCGCCGAGATGTAGAACCGTGCGATGCCGTTCAGCACCCGGTTCTTCGAGATGCGCATGAGCGCCATGCCGAGCGCGATCACGAGACCGAGCGCGAACGACGCCAGCGCGAGTGGGATGGTGCCGGTCAGCCCTCCGAGCAGGAGTGGCCAGAACGAGTCGAGTACGAGCTGCCAGTCGGGCATCGCTTCACCGCCTTCGAAGTACGGCGGATGCCGCGTCACCCCATGATTCCACTCGGGAACCGGGGGCGGAACGCGACATCCGCCGGATCGTGCAGAGCGTCGTTACTGCGAGACGTCCTCGCCGAAGTACTTCTCGCCGAGCTCGGCGAGCACGCCCTCCTCGCGGAGCTCCGCGAGGGCGCCGTCGACGGCCTTCACGAGGGCGGTCTTGTCCTTGGTGAACGCCAGCGCGCTCTCGCTCGGGTCGGTCTCGGCCGCGACGGCGAGCTTCGCGTCGGGGGTCTGCTTGACGTAGTCGAGGTAGGTGAGCTTGTCGTTCACGGTCGCGTCGACGCGGCCCTGCTGGAGGAGGGCGACGGCCTGCGCCCAGCCCTCGACGGCCTCGACGTTCGCGCCCGCGTCGACCGCGAGCTGGTAGAAGTTGCTCGTGAGCGACTGGGCGGTCGTCTTGCCCTTCAGGTCGTCGAAGCTCGTGATCGACGTGTCGCCCTCGTTCACGACGACGACGCTCGGCGAGACGGTGTACGGCGTCGAGAAGAGGTAGCTCTCCTCGCGCTCGGGGTTGATCGAGACCTGGTTCGCGATCACGTCGAAGCGGCCCGCGTCGAGGCCCGCGAAGATCGCGTCCCACTGGGTCTCCTGGAACTCGACCTTCAGGCCGAGCTTGTCGGCGACGGCCTCGGCCACCTCGACGTCGTAGCCGACGAGGTCGCCGGCACCGCCCTCGTGGTAGGTGAACGGCTTGTACGTGCCCTCGGTCGCGACCGTGAGCGTGCCCGGGGTCACGAGCCCGTACTCGTCGCCCTTGCCCGAGGCGTCGTCGCTCGACGCCGGGGCACCGCTCGAGCATGCTGCGAGCGCGACGACGGCGAGGGATGCGGCCGCGAGGCCGAGCAGGGTGCGGGCGCGAGGGGCGCGTGACATGTGGTGCTCCGTTCGTGGGGAGGGGTGCGACCGCGAGTCTGCGGCGTCGATGCGGTCGAGTCCATCACGACACCGACCGCAAGGTGAAACGGCGTTACCCCACGTTGCATTCCCACCCGGCGTCGGGCGAGCAGCGTGCGACGAAGGCGGGCGCCGCTCGGGACCACGCGCCCGGTGGTCTCGATGCGATCCTTCGTCGCTGGGTTCGATCGGGCGCTGCGCGCCTACTCGACCCGGCGCTCGACCGACGAGCTCGGAACGACGAGCGCACCGTCCTCGCGGCGGGGCACGCCGAGCGGGTTGCCGTCGGCGAGCTCGGGCGGCAGCACTGCGGCGGGGGCGTCCTGCCAGGTCGCCGGGGTCAGCCAGCGGCGGATCGCCGTCGCCCCGACCGACGTGTGCACCGACGCGGTCGTCGCGGGCCAGCCGCCGCCGTGGTGCTGACCCCACGCGATCGCGACGCCAGTCGGCCAGCCGTTGAAGACGAGGCGGCCTGCGACGCGCACGAGGCGGTCGGCGAGCGCGGCGACGTCTTCGCCGGGCGCGTGCTGGATCGATGCCGTGAGCGAGCCCTCGAGCACGTCGAGCGCGGCGGCGAGCTGCTCGTCGGAGCCGTACCGCACGAGCACGGTGAGCGGCCCGAAGCACTCCTCGAGGAACGTCTCGTGCGCGGCGACGAACGCACCCGCCGTGGTCGCGACGACGACCGGCGCCGCGACATCGGCGGCACGCTCCCCCGCGAACACGACCTCGGCGTCGTCGCGCTCCGCGAGCGCGCCCGAGCCCCGGTCGAACGCGGCGGCGATGCCGTCGGTGAGCAGGCGCTGCGGAGCGGCCGCGCCGAGCGCGTCGACGAGCGCCGCCTCGAACCCGGCGCCCTCGGGCACGAACACGAGGCCGGGCTTGGTGCAGTACTGCCCGCCGTCTCGCGTGAACGAACCCGCGAGGCCCGCCGCGACGCCCGCGACCTCGGCAGGCGTCGCAACCGCGGCGCGCGTCACGACGACGGGGTTGATCGAGCCGAGCTCGCCGTAGAACGGGATGGGCGCGGGCCGGCCGTTCGCGAGATCGAACAGCGCCCGACCGCCGCGCGTCGAGCCGGTGAAGCCGACCGCGGTCACCCGCGGGTGGGCGACGAGCTCGGTGCCCTGCTCCATGCCCTCGACGAGCTGCAGCGCGCCGACGGGCCCGCCCGCCGACGAGAGCGCCGAACGCGCGATCTCGGTGATCCGGCGCGAGAGCCGCGGGTGCCCGGGGTGCGCCTTCACGACGACGGGGCAGCCGGCCGCGAGCGCCGAGGCGGTGTCGCCGCCGAGCACCGAGAACGCGAACGGGAAGTTCGACGCCGCGAACACGGCGACGACGCCGAGCGGCCGCAGCATGCGCCGGAGCTCGGGCCGCGGCGGCACGAGCGACGGGTCGGGCGAATCGATCGTCGCCTCGAGGTACGACCCCTCGTCGACGACGTCGGCGAAGAAGCGCAGCTGCGTCGCCGTGCGGGTGACCTCGCCGTTCAGGCGCGCCGCCGAGAGGTGGGTCTCCTCCGCGGCGAGCGCGACGAGCTCGTCGCGGTGCGCCTCGACGCCGTCGGCGATCGCGCGCAGCCAGCGGCCTCGATCGGCGCGGGTCGCGACATCCAGCCCGGATGACGCGGCGAGCGTCACCGCCAGCTCGACCTCGTTCGCCGCCGTCAGTCCGACCCGGTCGTCGCCGAGCGCCCGCTCGCCGCGCGGCGCGATGCCCGAGGCATCCGTGTTCGTCATCGCCGGCCCCTAGAACGCGTTGAGGCCCGTGAGGGCGCGACCGAGGATCAGCTGGTGGATCTCGTCGGTGCCCTCGTACGTGCGCACGGACTCGAGGTTGGCCGCGTGCCGCATGACCGGGAACGCGTTCGTGATGCCGTCGCCGCCGAGGATCGTGCGCGCCTGATGGGCGATCTCGAGCGCCTCGCGCACGCTGTTGAGCTTGCCGACCGAGATCTGCGCCGGCGTCAGCGTGCCGGCCTCCTTGAGGCGGCCGAGGTGCAGGGCGAGCAGGGTGCCCTTCTCGACCTCGAGGAACATGTCGGCGAGCTTCGCCTGCGTGAGCTGGTTGGCGCCGATCGGCTTGCCGAACACCTCGCGCGTGATCGACCGGTCGAGGGCGACCTCGAGACACGAGCGCGCGGCGCCCATCGCACCCCAGACGATGCCGTAGCGGGCCTCGTTGAGGCAGCCGAACGGGCCCGACAGCCCGGCCGCGCCCGGCAGGATCGCGTCGGCCGGCAGGCGTACGCCGTCGAGATCGATGTCGCACTGCACGCTCGCACGCATCGACAGCTTGCCGTCGATCGCAGTGGCGGTGAAGCCGGCGGTCGAGGTCGGCACGATGAAGCCGCGAACCGCGCGCGCGCCCTCGCCGTACTCGCCCGACGGGTCCTCGACGCGCGCCCACACGACGGCGACGTCGGCGAGCGCGGCGAGGCCGATCCAGCGCTTGGCGCCGTCGATGACCCACTCGTCGCCCTCGCGGCGGGCGACCGTCGACATCGCGGCGGGGTCGCTGCCGCCCTGCGGCTCGGTGAGCGCGAAGCATCCCACGAGCTCGCCGGCGGCCATGCCGGGCAGCCACTGCTGCTTCTGCTCCTCCGAGCCGTACTTGTAGATGGCGCTCATCGCGAGCGAGCCCTGCACCGACACGAAGGTGCGCCAGCCCGAGTCGGCGGCCTCGAGCTCGAGGCAGACCAGGCCGTACGCGACGGCGCCGGCCCCGGCGCATCCGTAGCCCTTCAGGTGCATGCCGAGGAAGCCGGCCGCGCCGAGCTCGGGGATGAGCTCCTTGCGGAAGTGCTTGTTCTCGAAGTCCTCCTCGATGATCGGCAGGATGCGCTCCTGCGCGAACCCGCGGGCCTTCTGCTGCCAGCCGCGCTCCTCTTCCGTGAGCAGCGCGTCGAAGTCGAAGACCTGGTCGATGCGGGGTGCGGTCGTCATGGGGGTTCCTCTCGGTGGGTCGCGGTGGTCGGGCAGCGCTCACGCGCTGGGGCTATTCGGCGGGCCCGCGCCAGTCGGCACCGGAGTGCTCGTCGAGCGCGGGCGGCGGGGTCAGGTAGCGGGGGGATGACTCGGCGAGCCCGATCGGGTTCGCCACGGTGCGGCTGTGCCCGAGCTCGACGACGGGGTCGAGGCCGAGCGCGTCGGCGAAGGCGATCGCCTCGGCGACGTCGTTGACGAGCCCGGCGGGCACTCCGGCGGCGCTGAACGCCTCGACCCAGTGCGCGGCCGGCGCGGTCGCGAGGGCCGCCTCGAGCTCGGCGCGCAGGTGGTCGCGGTGGGCGACGCGCGCCTCGTTGGTCGCGTACCGCACGTCGGCGGCGAGCGAAGCCGCCTGCGGGGATGCCTCGGCGAGCAGCCGTACGAGCGCGCCGAACTGCTTGTCGTTGCCGACGGCGATGACGAGGTCGCGATCGGCCGCCGGGAAGACGGCGTACGGCGCGATCGACGGATGCGCGTTGCCGAGCCGGCGCGGTGCCCGCCCGGTCGCGAGCGTCGAGCCCGCCTGGTTCGTGAGCGCGGACAGCAGGCTCTGCAGCAGGTTCACCTCGACGAGCTGGCCTCGGCCGGTGCGGTCGCGCTCGCGCAGCGCGAGCAGGATGCCGGCGAGCGCGTTCTGCGCGCACAGCACGTCGACGAGCGCGACACCGGCCTTCGCGGGCTCGCCGTCGGGCTCCCCCGTGATCGACATGAGGCCGCCGACTGCCTGCACGAGCAGGTCGTAGCCGGCGAGCGCCGCCCCCTCGCCCGCGCCGAAGCCGGTGATCGAGCAATAGACGACGCGGGGGTTCAGGGCGCGCACCTCGTCGTAGGAGAGCCCGAACCGCGCCATCACGCCGGGCCGGAAGTTCTCGATCACCACGTCGGCCGATGCCGCGAGCCGGCGCGCCTCCGAGGCATCCGCCTCATTCGTGAGGTCGAGCGCGACCGAGCGCTTGTTGCGATTGACGCTGCCGAAGTACGTGGCCATGCCGCTCGCGTCGACGGGCGGCCTCCAGTGCCGGGTGTCGTCGCCGGCCGGCGGTTCGATCTTCACGACGTCGGCGCCGAAGTCGGCGAGCATCATGGTCGCGTACGGGCCGGCGAGCACGCGGGAGAAGTCCGCGACGCGCAGCCCGTCGAGCACGCCTCGGGTCGTCGCCTCGGGTCGCTCGCTCATGATCCATCCGCCTTCGCATGTGCCCGGCCGGTCGGCCGCACGTTCATTCATCCTATAGTGAATCTTTTTTGCGCGCGCCGCCACTCGGCCGCCGCACCCTCGACTATCGTGAACCCCATGGAATCGAGGGTGGGCCCGGGCGCACGCGAAGCCGTGTTCGCCCAGCTCGCCGATGCGGGTCGTGCCGAGCAGGTCGCGCAGCGCCTCACCGACGGCATCGTGCTCGGAGTGCTCGACCCCGGTGAGCGCCTGCCGAGCGAGCCCGAGCTCGCCCGCCGCTTCGGCGTCGCCCTCATCACCGTGCGCGAGGGCCTCGGCATCCTCCGCGAGGCCGGGCTCGTCGAGACCCGCCGCGGCCGCGACGGCGGCAGCTTCGTCGTGCACGACGACGCCGAGCACCGCACGATCATCACCGCACGCCTGCGCGCGCTCGCGCAGGTCGAGCTCAGCGACATGACCGTGTACTTCGGCGCGATCCTCGCGGGCGTCGCCGAGCGGGCGGCCGAACGCGCCTCCGACGCCGACGCCGAGCGCCTCGCCGGCTGGCTCGACGCGGCCGACTTCGGGGCGGCCGCGTCGGCCCGCACCAATCAGGGCGGGTTCTTCCTCGAGCTCGCCGTGCTCAGCCAGTCGGCGCGGCTCGTGCGCGAGCAGATCCGCCTGCAGGCAGAGTTCGGCCCCCTGCTGCTGCTCGGTCTCGACGACGACCGGGAGCGCGTGGACGCCTCGGCGGCGAACCGCCGCATCGTCCGCGCGGTCGCCGCCCACCGGCCCGCGAAGGCGCGCGAGGCGGCCGGCGCCCTGGTCGGCTCGCTCGCGACCCACCTGCTGCAGGCGAAGGCCCGCGTCGAACGAGGAGGTGCCCTCGATGAGCGCTGACCACGACCGCTCGCCGAGCCCGTCGAGGCGCGGCGCCCGCGAGGCCGCCGACGCCGTCGCCCGGCTCTTCGACGGCGCCTTCACCCTGCTCGCCGAGTGGCGCTCGCCCATCGAGCAGGCGATCGCGCCCGGCATCCGCGCCGTCGCCGACCGCACCGCGCTGGAAGCCGAGCGCGCCGGCCGGCCGGGCGAGCGGCCCGCCGCCGACGCCGCCGTCGGCGAGGTGCGCCCCGCCGAGCTCGACCAGGTCGTGGCCGGACTCGTGCTGCCGCGCCTGACCGAGCCCGAGGCCCTCCTCGTCGGCGCCGGGTTCATCGCCGACGGCGAGATCGTGCGCGGGCGCGACGTGCACTTCGCGTGGTGGCTCGGGCCGCTCGACGACAACCCAGTGCTCGGCTCGACCGACGCCCCCACCCGCCTCGACCTGTCGACGCGCGGGTACACCGAGTACCTCCGCGACTTCCGCGCGCTCGAGTGGTACCGCATCCCGGCGACGACGCGGCACGCGCACGTGACCGGCCCCTACGTCGACCACCTGTGCACGTGCGACTACATCCTCACGCTCACGATGCCCGTGCACGCCCCCGACGGCGAGCGCATGGTCGGCGTCGTCGGCGCCGACATCTCGGTCCGCCGCCTCGAGCAGGAGCTGCTCCCCCGCTTCCTCGCGGTCGACGCCCCGCTCGCCCTCGTGAACGCCGACGGTCGCGTCGTGCTGTCGACCGACCCCGCACTGCAGGTCGGTCAGCTCGCGGATGCCTCCGCCGCGGCATCCCTCGAATGCCCGGGCACCCCGTTCCGGGTGCTCGTCGGCGACTAGCCCCGTCAGGCGCCCGATCGCGAGCCGTCGCCGACGGCGCCGTCGGGCGCGGCCGGCAGGCGCACGACGACCCGCAGGCCTCCGCCGGGTCGCGCCTCGATCGCGAGCGCTCCGTCGTGCGCCTGCACGATGCTCTTGACGATCGCGAGCCCCAGCCCGACGCCGGCGTGGTCGTCGCGGATGCGCTCGGTGCCGCGCTGGAACGGCTCGGTGAGGGTCGCCACCGACTGCGGGCTCAGGTGCGGGCCGGTGTTCTCGACCGTGAGCGCGACCGAGTCGGTCGCGGCGGCCGTGTCGATCCGCACGGTGCCGCCCTCGGGGACGTTGTGGACGATCCCGTTGTGCACGAGGTTCGTCGTCAGCTGCAAGAGGAGCGCCGGCGACCCGAGCGTCGGTGCGACGTCGCCCGCGGCCTCGATGCCGACGCCGCGCGCCTCGGCGATCGGGAGGAGCGTCTCGACGGCCTCCTCGGCGAGCAGCGACAGGTCGACCCGCTCGCGGCTGAACGAGCGGCGGTCGGCGCGGGTGAGCAGCAGCAGCGCCTCGGTGAGGTCGATCGCGCGGGCGTTCACGATGCGGAGGCGTTCGAGCAGCACGTCTCGGTCGGCCGCCGGATCGTCGGCGACGTCGAGCAGGGTCTGCGTGATCGCGAGCGGCGTGCGCAGCTCGTGCGAGGCGTTCGCGGCGAAGCGCTGCTGCTCGGCGACGTGCGCCTCGAGCCGGGCGAGCATGTCGTCGAAGCTGTCGGCGAGCTCGCGGAACTCGTCGCGGCGGCCCTCCATCTCGATGCGGTGGCCGAGCGCCCCGGTCGCGGTCTTGCGGGTCGCCCTCGTGATGCGCGTCAGCGGCGCGAGCATGCGGCCGGCGAGCACCCAGCCGCCGAGCAGCCCGAACACGAGCAGGAAGAGCAGTGCCCAGCTGACCGCGGGTGCGAACGCGCGCACGAGGTCGTCGCGACCCGGCATGAACCCCTCGCGCGTCGCGACCGCGTCGGCGGGCACGTACCGCAGCAGGTAGGCCCACACCACCGCGAGCAGCAGGGCACCGGCGACCATGAGGAAGCCCGCGTAGCTGAGGGCGAGCTTGAGCCGGACGCTCATGCCCGGTGCGCGCGTCACGATCGCCGCTCCCCCGCCCCGGTCCCGCCGGTATCGTCCGCACCGCCGCCGACGTCGATGCGGTAGCCGACGCCCGGCACCGTCGCGATGACCCACGGTTCGCCGAGCCGCTTGCGCAGCGCCGAGACGGTGATGCGCACGGCGTTCGTGAAGGGGTCGGCGTTCTCGTCCCACGCCCGCTCGAGCAGCGCCTCGGCACTGACGACGCCGCCCTCCGCGGCGACGAGCACCTCGAGCACCGCGAACTGCTTCCTCGTGAGTGCCACGTACCGTCCGTCGCGGTAGACCTCCCGGCGGAAGGGGTCGACGCGCAGGCCGGCGATCTCGCGCACCGGCGGCCTGGCGTGCGCGCGCCGCCGGTCGAGCGCCCGCAGCCTGAGCACGAGCTCCTTCAGCTCGAAGGGCTTCGTGAGGTAGTCGTCGGCGCCGAGCTCGAAGCCGGTGGCCTTGTCGTCGATGCGGTCGGCCGCGGTGAGCATCAGGATCGGCATGCCGCTGCCCGAGGCGACGATGCTCCGGGCGATCTCATCGCCCGAGGGCCCCGGAACGTCGCGGTCGAGCACGGCGATGTCGTAGGCGTTGACGCTCAGCAGCTCGAGCGCGGTGTCGCCGTCGCCCGCGAGGTCGGCGGCGATCGCCTCGCGGCGGAGCCCGTCGCGGATGGCCTCGGCCATGAAGGGCTCATCTTCGACGACCAGTACCCGCATGCCCCCATGCTAGGAGCGAGCGCATATCGCCGGCGTATCGGATTCCGCAGACGCTCTCGCAACACCGCGCCGCCTTGACTGGCCGCATGCACTCCCAGCGATCAGCTTCAGCGCGTCGGCGCCGCGTCCGGCGGGCCCGACGTGCCTTCGCGGCGCTCGTCGTCGCCCTCGCAGTCGTCGCCGCCGCAATGGCCGGCAGCCTCGTCATGCAGTCGATCTCCTCATCGGCCCAGCCCGTCGGCGGCGGGCACGACGCGGCATCCACGGGCGACGGCGGCGACGCGACGGGCGAAGCCGCCGGCGACCTCCCCGACGGCGCCACGCCCTTCGACGAGTACCCGGCGATCACCCGCCTCGACCCGGCGCTCCTCGACGCCCTGCGCCGGGCCGCGACGGATGCCGCGGCCGAGGGCATCGAGTTCCGCGTCAACAGCGGCTGGCGCTCACCGGCGCATCAGGACCGCCTGCTCGACGAGGCCGTCGCCGAGTACGGCTCGGAGACCGAGGCGGCGCGCTGGGTCGCGCCGCCCGAGAAGTCCGCCCACGTGTCGGGCGACGCCGTCGACCTCGGCGACTACGACGCCGTCGACTGGCTCGCCGAGCGCGGGGAGGCCTACGGACTGTGCCAGGTGTACGACAACGAGGCCTGGCATTTCGAGCTGTTCGCCGATGCGCCGGACGTCGGCTGCCCCGCCAAGTACTTCGACCCGACCGAGGATCCGCGCATGCAGTGAGCGCGAGGCTGGGCATCCCCTGCGACCGGGTCGAGAAGAATCATCCGTTGTTATATCTTTGACGACGAGCGTCTGCACCGCGGCATGCGCCCAGCCTTCGACAGGCCAGGACCCTCCGACAAGCTCAGGGAACATCCCGCGGTGCACCCGAGAAGGAGAAACCCCATGCCCTATGCCGTGACCAATCCCGCCACCGGCGAGGTCGTCAAGAGCTTCGACACCATCACCGACGACGGTCTGCAGGCCGCGATCGCCTCGGCCGCCGAGGCGCACCGCACCTGGTCGAAGAACTCGACGGTCGCCGAGCGCGCCGCCCTCATCCGCCGCGTCGCCGAACTGCACAACGAGCGCGCGCAGGAGCTCGCCGAGATCATCGTCCGCGAGATGGGCAAGCCCATCGAGCAGGCCGTCGGCGAGGTCGAGTTCGCCGCCGCGATCTACGAGTACTACGCCGACAACGCCGAGTCGCTGCTCGCCGACGAGAAGATCGACCTGCTCGCGGGCGAGGGCTCGGCCCTCATCCGCCGCTCGTCGCTCGGCGTGCTGCTCGGCATCATGCCGTGGAACTTCCCGTACTACCAGGTCGCCCGGTTCGCCGGCCCGAACCTCATCATCGGCAACACGATCCTGCTGAAGCACGCCGAGCAGTGCCCCGAGTCGGCCGCCGCGATGGAGCAGATCTTCCTCGACGCCGGCTTCCCCGAGGGCGCCTACGTCAACATCTACGCGTCGCACGCGCAGATCGAGACCGTCATCGCCGACCCGCGCGTGCAGGGCGTCTCGCTCACCGGCTCCGAGCGCGCCGGTGCGATCGTCGCCGAGATCGCCGGTCGCCACCTCAAGAAGGTCGTGCTCGAGCTCGGTGGTTCCGACCCCTTCATCCTGCTCTCGACCGACGACCTCGACGCGACCGTCGACGCCGCCGTGCTCGCCCGCGTCGACAACAACGGCCAGGCCTGCAACGCGGCCAAGCGCTTCATCGTCGTGGAGGACCTCTACGAGCCGTTCCTCGAGAAGTTCACCGCCAAGATGAACGAGGTCGAGGAGGGCGACCCCTCGAAGGAGGGCACCGCCCTCGGCCCGCTCTCGTCGGCCAAGGCCGCCGAGGGGCTCGCCGAGCAGGTCTCGCGCGCCGTCGCTCAGGGTGCGACCCTGCACTCGGGCGGCACCAAGAACGGCAACTACTACTCGGCGACGATCCTCACCGACGTCAAGCCGGGCTCCGACGCCTTCCACGAGGAGTTCTTCGGCCCGGTCGCGCAGGTCTTCAAGGTCGCCGACGAGAACGCCGCCGTCGAGCTCGCGAACAACACCCCGTTCGGCCTCGGCTCGTACGTGTTCACGACCGACCAGGACCAGGCGCTCCGCGTCGCCGACAAGATCGAAGCCGGCATGGTCTTCGTCAACCTCGTCGCGGCCGACGGCGCCGAGCTCCCCTTCGGCGGCGTGAAGCGCTCGGGTTCGGGCCGCGAGCTCGGCCGCTTCGGCGCCGACGAGTTCGTCAACAAGAAGATGATCCGCATCGGCTGATCACCCGATTCGCATGAAATCCGGATGCCTCGGGGCCACGTGCCCCGAGGCATCCGTCGTCTCCCGCCCGGGTGTCGCTAGGATGCCGAACGGCGGTCGCCTTTCGCGTCGCCGCAACGCTGCACGAACTGGGGGAACTGTGAGCATCGACGGCCTGGTCAACTTCCGCGACACGGGCGGCATGCCGCTGCAGGGCGGCGGCACGACGCGAAGCGGCGTGCTCTTCCGCTCCGCCGCACTCTCCGCGCTGAGCGCGCAGGGGCTCGACGAGCTCGCGGCGACGCAGGTCGGCGTGATCGTCGACTTCCGCACGCCCGCCGAGCGCGAGTCCGCACCCGACCTCGTGCCCGACTCGCGCCCGTTCTCGGTCGTCGACCTCTCGATCCTCGAGGGCGCCGTCGCCGATTCGATGCAGCAGCTCATGAAGGGCGGGGCCCCGTCGGCCGCCGAGACGACGGCCGCCATTCCGTCGCTCGGCGACCTGTACATCGGCATGCTGCAGCACGGCGGCGCGGCGTTCGCGCGCGTCGCCCGGCTCATCGCGGCGTCGAACGACGCCGCACCCACGGGCGTGCTCGTGCACTGCACCGCCGGCAAGGACCGCACCGGCGTCGCGACGGCGCTCATGCTCGACGCCGTCGGGGTGGAGCGCGACGCGGTCGTCGCCGACTACGCGGCATCGCAGGCCAACCTGTCGGGCGCGTGGGCCGACGGCATGCTGCACATGGTGGCCTCGTTCGGCATTCCGCTGACCCCCGAGCTCGAGACGCTCGTCACCGGCACCCCGCCCGAGGCCATCGAGGCCACCCTCGGCTGGATCGACCGCGAGCACGGCGGCGCAGCCGGATATCTCGGCGCCGCGGGCCTCGCCGACGACGAACTCGGCGCGCTGCGCGCCCGCCTCACCGCGGAGGTCGCCGAGGCCGCGTAGACGAGGTCGACCGACCCCGCGGAGACGGGGTCGACCGACGGATGCCCGGGCGAGCGCCCGGGCATCCGTCGTCTCAGCGCCGCTTCTTGTCGAGCTGCGCGTCGATCTGCGCGATGCGCTCGCCCAGGATCCGGCGCAGCAGGTCGTCGGGCACGGGATGCTGCGCCGTGAACTGGAGCGCACCCGGCGACCAGTTCAGTCCGGCGGTGTCGAGTTCGGTCGCGAGGCCCGGCAGGATCTGCCCGCTGAACGGGTAGAGGCCCAGGTGCTTCTTGGCCTCGAGCGCCGCGACGAGCGCCTTGCCGCGGTGCAGCAGGGCCGGCATGCCGTAGCTCTCACCCTCGGTCGCGTCGGGCGAGAGCCCACGCGCGACGGCGATCACGTGCTCGAGCGCGACGCGGTTCTCACCGTCGATCGCGGCCAGGTAGTCGGTGACGGTTCCCATGTCGGCATCCTGCCACGGCGCCCCGCCGGCGGCATCCCGATTAATCATCTAGTGCTATAGCTTTACTGCCGCAGGTATGGCTAAGCTGTCCCGGTACCGTGCGCCCGAGGGGGGCGGGCGCGAGATCAGCGTCGATCGAAAGGGCGACATGTCGCAAGAAACCACCCCGCCGAACCACCTCGGCGACGACGAGCACCTCGGGGTCCTCGGCTACGAGGGCTCCTTCAACCGCTCGATGAGCCTCTGGGCGAACTTCGCGCTCGGCTTCACCTATCTCTCTCCCCTCGTGGGCGTGTACTCGCTGTTCGCGCTCGCCCTCTCGGTCGGCGGTCCGCCCTCGATCTGGTGGATCGTCATCGTCGGCGCCGGGCAGCTGCTCGTGTCGCTCGTGTTCGGCGAGGTCGTCTCGCAGTACCCGATCCACGGCGGCATCTACCCGTGGGCCCGGCGGCTCTGGGGTCGTCGCTACGCCTGGATGGCCGCATGGGTCTACATCTGGGCCATGATCGTCACGATCACCGCGGTGTCGGAGTACGGCTCGGGCTTCCTCGCGAGCCTGCTCGGCATCGAGATCACGCCGATGTCGACGCTGCTGCTCACGCTCGGCCTGCTCGTGCTCGCCCTGGTCTTCAACTTCTCGGGCACGAAGACCCTCGCCCGGGTCGCGCAGATCGGCCTCGCCGCCGAGCTCGTCGGCGTCATCGGCGTGGGCCTGTACCTCCTGATCTTCCAGCGCAAGCAGGAGTTCGGCGTGTTCTTCGACACGATGGGCGTCGAGGGCGACGGCAGCTACGCGGCGGCGTTCCTCGGCGCCGCGCTCGCGGGCCTCTTCCTCTTCTACGGATTCGAGGCCTGCGGCGATGTCGCCGAAGAGGTCGCGAACCCGGCCCGCCGCATCCCCAAGGCGATGATCATGACGATCCTCGTCGGCGGCGTCTCGGCGCTCTTCTCCTTCGGCGGTTACGTGCTCGCCGCGCCCGACCTCGCGTCGATCGTCGCGGGCGACGACATGGACCCGATCCCGGGCATCCTCGAGGCGACCCTCGGCCCCGTCGGTGCGAAGGTCTTCCTCGTGGTCGCGGTCACCGCGTTCATCAGCTGCGTGCTGAGCCTGCAGGCCGCCGCGAGCCGTCTGCTCTACTCGTTCGCCCGTGACGGCATGATCCCGGGCCACCGCTGGCTCTCGAAGGTCTCGCCCCGCAGCAAGGTGCCGACGAACGCCCTCATCGTCGCGTGCACGATCCCGGTCATCCTCGCGGTGCTCATCTACTTCGAGGCGACACTGCTCACCGCCGTGACCTCGTTCGCGGTGCTCGGCATCTACGTCGCGTTCCAGATGGTCGTGCTCGCGGCCCTGCGCCAGCGACTCAAGGGGTGGAAGCCGGCCGGCCCGTTCTCGCTCGGCGGACTCGGCCTGATCGTGAACATCGTCGCCCTCGCCTACGGTGTCTTCGCGATGATCCTGCTCGCGACGCCGGGAACGAGCGGCACGTTCTTCACCGACTGGATCGTGCTCATCGGCCTCGGCGTCGTCGTCGTGAGCGGCCTGCTGTATCTCTTCATCGCCCGCCCCGACCGCAAGTCCGACGCCCCGGCGGGCGATGCGATCGCGGTCGCCGACGAGATCCGCGCCCGCACCGGCGCCGTCGCCGCGGTGAACGCCCCGACGGCGGGCTGACCTCCGCCCGCTCCTCCACTCCGGGGGTGCATCTCCGCCGTGCCCAGGACGTTCGAGGGCTCGAATCAGCGGGAAGCACCCCCGGAGTGCGTTCGCTCACCGCGCGTGTATGGTGAGCGGGTGATCCGTCGGCACGTCATCGTGAGCGGCGCCGTGCAGGGCGTCGGCTACCGCTACCTCGCGCGCAAGCACGCCGAGCGCCTCGCGATCACCGGCTGGGTCCGCAACCTGCCCGACGGCACCGTCGAGGCCGAGGTGCAGGGGCCGTCGCGCGCGGTCCGCGAGATGATCCGGCGGCTCGAGCAGGGCCCGCCCGGCTCGCAGGTGACCGGCGTCGCGGTCGACGAACTCGAGCCCCGCGACGACGACGATGGCTTCCTCATCGTGCGGTGACCCACGATCGAGCGGGCCGAGCCCGCTCGTCGAGGGCCCGACGCCGAGCCGGGGTGTCCTGCTCGCGGCCGGCGCCGCGCACGAGGCATCCCGGGGCGTCTCGACGCCGCTCGAGACATATTGACCGGACGATCGGTCGGGAATACCGTTGAATCGACCCCCTGATCGGGAGCCACCACCTTGAGGAGGCTGGTTTCTATGAAGAAGTGGACTCGCTGGGAGGACTGGGTCGCGATCGCCGCGGGTGCAGCCGCGATGATCTCGACGCTGTTCGTTCCCCCGATGGGCGCCTCGGTCGCCCTGATGCTCGTGCTGGGCGCCCTGCTGGTCGTCTCCGGAGTCGTGAACCTCGCCGCACCCGGCCTCGTCGCGATGGAGTACATCCAGGCGGCACTCGGCGCGCTGCTCCTCATCTCGCCGTGGATGGGCGGCTACGCCGACCCCATGACGTTCGGGGCCGCCTGGATGTCGTGGATCTGCGGTGCGGTCGCGCTCGTCGCCGCCGTGCTCGCCATCCGGCCCAGCATGCAGGCGCACCACGACGCGCTCCCGCACTGACCCGACCGCTCCCGAGAGGGAACGACGAAGGCCCCGCCGGCGAACCGGCGGGGCCTTCGTGGATCTCGAGACGCGCCGTGCGCTCCTCGATCACCGAGTGGGTCAGATGGCGTTGACGTCCAGCGGGATGCCGGGGCCGAACGTGGTCGACACGGCGCCCTTCTGGATGTAGCGGCCCTTCGAGCTCGACGGCTTGAGACGCATGACCTCTTCGAGGGCGGCCTTGAGGTTGTCGTCGAGCTGCTCGGCCGAGAACGACGACTTGCCGACGACGAAGTGCACGTTGGCGTGCTTGTCGACGCGGAACTCGATCTTGCCGCCCTTGATGTCGGAGACGGCCTGGCCGACGTTCGGGGTGACCGTGCCGGTCTTCGGGTTCGGCATCAGGCCGCGCGGGCCGAGCACCTTGCCGAGACGGCCGACCTGGCCCATGAGCTCGGGGGTCGAGACGGCCGAGTCGAACGCGGTGTAGCCCGCGGCGACCTTCTCGATGAGCTCGGCGCCGCCGACCTCGTCGGCGCCGGCCGCGATGGCGGCCTCGGCCGCGGGGCCCGTCGCGAAGACGATGACGCGGGCGGTCTTACCGGTGCCGTGCGGGAGGATGACGGTGCCGCGCACCATCTGGTCGGCCTTGCGGGGGTCGACGCCGAGCTTCAGCGCGACCTCGACGGTCGAGTCGAACTTCGCCGAGCCGGTCTGCTTCGCGAGCGCAACCGCGTCGGTCGGGGTGTAGTACTTGCCGGCCTCGATCTTCTCGGCCGCGGCCCGGTAGGCCTTGGACTTCTGTGCCATGTTGGTTCTCCTTGCGAGAGTGTGGTCATCGCGCCTGGCGGGCGCTGCCACGAATGAGAGTTCTGAAGACGGATGCCTCGGCCGAGGCATCCTGCCCCGGTGGTCGAGTCGCGCGAAGCGCGGAACGAGACCCCGGGACGACCGGCCTTATTCGACCGTGATGCCCATCGAGCGAGCGGTGCCCGCGATGATCTTCGACGCGGCGTCGAGGTCGTTCGCGTTGAGGTCGACCATCTTCTGCTCGGCGATCGCGCGGACCTGGTCCTGCGTGAGCTTGCCGACCTTGGTCGTGTGCGGGACGCCCGAGCCCTTGGCGACGCCGGCGGCCTTCTTGATGAGCTCGGCGGCGGGCGGGGTCTTCAGGACGAAGGTGAAGGAGCGGTCCTCGTAGACCGTGATCTCGACGGGGATCACGTTGCCGCGCTGCGACTCGGTCGCCGCGTTGTAGGCCTTGCAGAACTCCATGATGTTCACGCCGTGCTGACCCAGCGCCGGACCGATGGGCGGTGCGGGGTTGGCGGCGCCGGCGTTGATCTGAAGCTTGATCAGACCAGTGACCTTCTTCTTCGGTGCCATGATTTCTCTCTTTCTGTTCGAACGCCCTGGCGGGCACTCTCCCGTCGCTCCGGCGGTTCCGGAGGGCGGTGGTTCGTGCGGGTTCGGCGGGGCCGAACGCAGCACAACCCTCCGAGTATACCGGAGGGTCGGCTGTGGAGCTTCTGGGGATCTTAGAGCTTGGTGACCTGGTCGAAGCTGAGCTCGACGGGGGTCTCGCGCTCGAAGAGCGAGACGAGCACGGTGAGCTTGCCGCTCTCGGGCTTGATCTCGCTGATCGTGCCGGGCAGGCCCGCGAACGAGCCGTCCTTGATGGTGATCGTCTCGCCGATCTCGAAGTCGACCTCGGCGGGGATCTGACGGGCTGCGCCGGACGCGGCACCGGCCTTCGCACCCTTGGCGGGCGCGACGTCCTTGGGCTCGACGAGGCTCTTCAGCATGCCGAAGGCCTCTTCGAAGCGCAGCGGGGTCGGGTTGTGCGCGTTGCCCACGAAGCCGGTGACGCCCGGAGTGTGGCGGATGACCGACCAGCTCTCCTCGTTCAGCTCCATGCGGACGAGCACGTAGCTCGGGATGCGCACGCGGGTGACCATCTTGCGCTGGCCGTTCTTGATCTCGACCACGTCTTCCATCGGCACTTCGACCTGGTAGATGTAGTCGGCCATCGCCATCGACTCGCGGCGCTGCTCGATGTTCGCCTTCACGCGGCGCTCGAAGCCCGCGTACGAGTGGATGACGTACCACTTGCCCGGGAGGAAGCGCAGCTCGTTGCGGAACTCCTCGTACGGGTCGAACTCGCTGTCGGCCTCTTCTTCGACCGCCTCGAGTGCGGCCTCGGCCTCTTCGGGCGAGTCGATGTCGAGGGCGTCGTCGACGACGGCGTCGGCCTCGGGGTCGCCCGCCTCGGCGATCGCGTCGAGGACCGCCTCGAGGTCGATGTCGTTGCCCTCGTCGTCGACGAGGTGCACGGCACGGTGCTCGGCCGGCTCCGAGGACTGCTCCTCGTGCTCGTTGACGCTGCCCGTCTGCGCCTCGTCGTCTTCAGCCGACTGCTCGGCAGCCGTAGCCCAGTCGACGTCGTCGCGCTCAGTCCTTGACACTTCTCGATCCTTCTCTTCGTGCGCCCCCGGCGCCCAGCGGGTCGTGCGGCCGAAGGCCCGATCAGACCCCGGTCGTTCCGAAGACGTACAGCACCAGCCATCCGAACAGCTGGTCGAGGCCCCAGACGAGCGCCATCATGATGATGACGAACACGAGCACCACGACCGTGAAGCTGACAAGCTCCCTCCGCGTGGGGGTGACGACCTTCTTCAGCTCAGCGATGACCTGCCGGATGAACAGGGCGATGCGCGAAAAGGGGTTCCGACGCGCTGCGCGATCGCGCTTCGCGTTGGCGACGACGTCCTCACTGGGTTCGTCGATAACTTTTCGTGCCACCTCGTACACCTTTCGTGGGCCGGCAATCACTGCCGGCTCGCAGGGCGGACAGGACTCGAACCTGCAACCTGCGGTTTTGGAGACCGCTGCTCTACCAATTGAGCCACCGCCCTAGGGCCCCGCTTGCACGGGACGCCTCGGAATCGCCAGCCCGGCTCCGCTTCACACGACCGCAACGAAACTCGATTCGATCGAGTCGCGATTTCGGGCGCAGTGAATCTTTGCCGAGGCGAGCAACCTCCATCAGTGTAGGCGACGCGAGCGCCTCGCGCGAACCGACGCCTACATTGGGACCATGAGCCCCGACCGCGCCGCCCGCCGCACCCCCGAGCCGAGCTCGAGCGTCGAGGTCGTCGGCGAGCACTCGCAGTTCCGTCTCGACCTCGAGCGCATCCGGTTCTCCCCCTACTTCTCGCGGCTGTCGGCGGTCACGCAGGTCATCGCGCAACCGGGCGCCGGCCCCCTCATCCACAACCGGCTCACCCACTCCATCAAGGTCACCGCGGTCGCACGCGCGATCGCGGTCGGCTTCGCGGACGCCTCGTCGCCGGCGCACGCGCTCGCGACGGAGCACGGCTGCGACGCCGTCGTCGTCCAGGCGGCGGCGAGCGCGCACGACCTCGGGCACCCGCCGTTCGGGCACCTCGGCGAGCGCGTGCTCGACCGCCTCGCCCGCGAGACGCTCGACCTCCCCGACGGATTCGAGGGCAACGCGCAGAGCTACCGCATCATCGCCACCCTCGACGTGTGCGCGGCCGCGCCGCACGGACTCAACCTCACCTCGGCGGTGCGGGCGGCCGTCGCGAAGTACCCGTGGACCCGGTTCGCCTCGCCGGCGCCGTTCGCCGACGGCGGGCTGCCGCGCGGTTGGCGCCGGAGCGGGGAGAGCGTCGAGGCGGCGAAGTTCTCGGCGTACGACCTCGACGCGGCCGACCTCGCCGAGGCGCGCAGGGGCCTCGCGCCGATGGTGCAGTCGCTCGAGTGCTCGATCATGGACACCGCCGACGACATCGCCTACTCGATCCACGACGTCGACGACTTCTACCGCGCCGGCCTGCTCAGCCAGGGCGCGGTCGCCCGCGAGTTCCGCGGGTGGATGGAGGACTCGAGAGCCCTGCGCGAGCTCGACGACGAGGCCCTCCTGCAGCGCAGCGCGCCGGCGGGCGCCGCCCTCGAGGCGCTGCGGCGCAAGCTGCGTCGCTCCGACGCGTGGATCGCCGACGACGACGCGTTCGCGGCCGCGGTCGACGTCGTCGCCGACGACCTCGTCGACGGCCTGCTCGCGACGCCCTTCGACGGCTCGATCGCCTCGGAACGGGCGCTGT
The DNA here is from genome assembly GCF_053618155.1 of Agromyces sp. NPDC055658. Classification (NCBI taxonomy): domain Bacteria; kingdom Bacillati; phylum Actinomycetota; class Actinomycetes; order Micrococcales; family Microbacteriaceae; genus Agromyces; species Agromyces sp. NPDC055658. Next base: position 47,349 of record NZ_JBSHHD010000011.1, read on the forward strand.
CGTCGTTCACGAACCGCTGGATCGGTCACCTCCAGACCTCGGTCGTGCCCGCACCCGACGGCGTCGCCCGCACGGGCCTCGTGACGCTCGACCGGGGCGCCTGGCACGAGGTCGAGATCCTGAAGTTCGTGCACCGGCACTTCATCCTCGACCGCGCCGACATCGCCATGTACCAGCGGGGCCTCAGCCGCGTGCTCACGCGTGCCGTGAAGGGGCTGACCGCCTGGGCGACCGACGAGTACGACCGGCACCGGGTGCCCCAGCGGCTGCGCGAGCTCATCGAGATCGCGACCGACGGCTACGCGCAACTGCGCCGCACGCGCCCCGAGGGAGTGCCGGTGCCCGAGTCGGCCGACCTGCTGCGGCTCGGCGTCGGCCGCGGTGTCGTCGACTACGTCGCGTCGCTCTCCGACGACCAGGCGCTCGCCGTCTCCGAGGCGATCGACGGGCGACCCGACCGGCTCTGGGACATCGGCCAGAACCTCTAGCCCGAGATCTCCGCCACCGCCAGAGCCACGGACGCGAGGCCGCGGCACGGGGCATCCATTCAGACGAGGCATCCGTTCACCGGGTCGTCGCCGAACGGTCGCCTGGCCGACACGGGGTCGCAGACCGGGGCCGATTGGCTCGCGGCATGAGCCGAAACCTCACGCGACGCGCCCTGCCGCGCGCCATCGCCGTCACCGCCGCGACCGCCACGGCGGCCGCCCTGCTGCTCGCCGCCCCGGCCGCCCAGGCCGTCGGCAACGGGCAGACCACCCCGACCTCGCCCATGCAGTCGTTCGAGCCCACGCTCGTCGCCCGGGCCACCCTGTCGGCCGACTTCCTCGCCGAAGGTCCTGCCTCGGGCGCGCTCGCCTCCGCCGCGAACGGCCGTCAGGGCCCGTGGGACGGCCAGGTCATCCCCGGATTCTCCGCCGTGATCGAGAACGGCGACGGCACGTTCTGGGCCCAGCCCGACAACGGGTTCGGCTCGAAGGGCAACTCCGCCGACTTCCTGCTGCGCAACTACCTCGTGCGACCGGCCTGGCAGACCGCCGAGGGCGGCGACGGCGCGCTCGAGGTGGAGCGCTTCATCTCGTACAACGACCGCAACGGCGTGCTCGACTTCCCGATCGTCAACGGCGACACCGACGAGCGGCTGCTCACGGGGGCCGACTTCGACATCGAGTCGGTCGTGCGCGCGAAGGACGGCAGCTTCTGGGTCGGCGAGGAGTTCGGGCCCTTCCTGCTGCACTTCGACGCCGAGGGCACCCTCCTCGAGAAGCCCTTCTCGCTCGACGGCGCGAAGTCGCCGCAGAACCCGTACCTCGCCGCAGGAGAGACGCCGCGGGTGCGCGCGAGCCGCGGCTTCGAGGCGCTCGCGGGCTCGGTGAACGGGCGCTACCTCTACCCGATCGTCGAGGGCTCGTACACCGACGACGCCGACCTGCGCCGGCGCGAGGTGCACGAGTTCGACACCAAGCGCGGCGCCTACACCGGGCGCACGTGGAACTACCAGACCGACCAGGAGGCGAACGTCGTCGGCGACGCGTTCACGGTCAGGAACGGCGTGCTGCTCGTCGTCGAGCGCGACGACTTCGAGGGCGAGCAGTCGGTCACGAAGCGCGTCTACCAGGTCGACCTGAAGCGCGCCGACGCCGAGGGCCACCTCGAGAAGACGCTCGTGCTCGACGCCCTCCGCATCGCGAACCCCGACGGCATCGGCGCCGGCGACGGCTACGGCACGGGCGAGGTGTTCTCGCTGCCCGTGCAGTCGTTCGAGACGATCGTGCAGCTGAAGGACGGACGCCTGCTCATCGGCAACGACAACAACTACCCCGGCAACGACGCCCGCGTGCCGGGCACGCCCGACGACACCGAGTTCGCCGTGATCGACCTCGGCCGCACGAAGATCGAGCCCGAGCAGGTGACCGTCATCGGCCACCGGGGCGCGAGCGGCCACCGCCCCGAGCACACGCTCGCCTCGTACGAGCAGGCGATCGTGCAGTGCGCCGACTACATCGAGCCCGACGTGGTCTCGACGAAGGACGGCGTGCTCGTCGCCCGCCACGAGAACGAGATCAGCGGCACCACGAACGTCGCCGCCCGCCCGGAGTTCGCGGGCCGGAAGGCCACGAAGACCATCGACGGCGCGAAGGTCACCGGCTGGTTCACCGAGGACTTCACGCTCGCGGAGCTCCGCAGCCTGCGGGCGAAGGAGCGGCTGCCGCAGACCCGCCCCGCCAACACTGCGTTCGACGGGCTCTACCAGGTGCCGACCCTCGACGAGGTCATCGACCTCGCCCGCCACTCGATCAGCTGCGACGGCCGGCAGGTCGGCGTCTACCCCGAGACGAAGCACCCGACCTACTTCGACTCGATCGACCTCTCGCTCGAGGAGCCCCTCGTCGCCGCCCTGCAGGCGAACGGCGTCGACGACGCCGACGCACCCGTGATCGTGCAGAGCTTCGAGGTCTCGAACCTGCAGGAGCTCGACGGCATGACCGAGGTCGCCCTCGCCCAGCTCGTGAGCGCCTCGGGCCGCCCGTACGACTTCACGGCCGCGGGCGACCCGCGCACGTACGCCGACCTCGTCACGCCCGCCGGGCTCGCCGAGATCGCCGGCTACGCCGACGGCGTCGGCCTCGAGAAGTCGGTCATGATCCCGCGCACGGCGGCGGGCACGCTCGGTGCGCCGAAGCCGGTCATCGCCGATGCCCACGCGGCCGGGCTCGCGGTGCACGGCTGGACCTTCCGCCTCGAGAACCAGTTCCTCCCGGCGGAGTTCCGCTCGTCGGCCGACCCGATCGCGCCGGGCGACCTCGCGGGCGAGATCGCGGTGTTCGTCGGTGCCGGCATGGACGGCATCTTCAGCGACCAGCCCGACATCGCCGCCACCGTCGGCTGACGTCGAGGAGCACGGGCGGATGCCTCGGCACGGCGCCGA